>PAFH01000011.1 GCA_002704145.1 Pelagibacteraceae bacterium
AAATGAGCAGTAAATCAGAAACTATAAATTTTTATAAAAAAAAAATAAATCAATTAAAGAAACATAATAAATTTTATTTTAATGAAGATAATCCAGTAATAACTGATGCAGAGTACGATAACTTAAAAAAAGAAATTATAGAATTAGAAGAAAAAAACAATTTTCTGAAAAAGTTAAAACTTAACTATAAAATTGTTGGCTCACCTCCAACGAAAAAATTTAAAAAAGTAAAACATTTAAAGCCCATGTTATCTTTGCAGAATGCTTTTGATGAAAATGACATGAAAGATTTTAATAGTAAAATCACTAATTTCTTAAATATTAAAAATAAAGATATTGAATTTTCATCAGAGCCAAAAATAGACGGTATATCTGCAACTTTAATTTATGAAAAGGGAGTATTAAGTAAAGGCCTATCCAGAGGGGATGGAATAACTGGAGAAGATATTTTAGAAAATCTCAAAACTATAAAAGAAATTCCTAAAGTGATAAAAGATAATAATATTCCCTCCTTATTAGAGATACGTGGTGAAATATATATAGGAAAAAAAGATTTTAAAAATATCAAAGGAAACTTTGCCAATCCAAGAAATGCTGCCGGTGGTTCGTTAAGACAAAAAGACCCAAATGCAACTGCTAAAATTCCCTTGAAATACTTCGCTTATGGATTTGGCACTATTCGACCGATGTCGTTCAGTACCCAATCAGAATTTTTAGAAAAAATAAAAAAATGGGGGTTTTCTATTAATCCATTATGCAAAGAAGTAAAAAATTTAAAAGAGATTGAAGCTCAACATTCTTATATTGATTCTTTGAGAGCGTCACTAGATTACGACATTGATGGATTGGTTTATAAAGTTAATAATTTAAAATTACAAGAAAGATTAGGCAATACATCAAATTCTCCTCGTTGGGCTATTGCATATAAATTTTCAGCCGAAAAGGCAATCACAAAAATTAGGAGTATAGTTATACAAGTTGGAAGGACAGGTGCTATTACCCCAGTCGCAAAAGTAGAGCCAGTAACAGTTGGTGGAGTTGTTGTTTCTAACGCTACTTTACATAATGAAGATGAAATTAATAGAAAAGATATTAGAGTGGGCGATACGATACAAATTCAAAGAGCAGGGGATGTTATTCCACAAGTAATTTCTGTTGATACATCAAAAAGAAATCAAAATAGCAAGAAGTATATTTTTCCAGAAAAATGTTTATGTGGTTCAATAACTCAAAAAGAAATAAACAAATCTACAAAAAAAAAGGATGCTGTTAGAAGATGTTTAAAAGGCTACGAGTGTGACTTTACTGCACGAGAAAAATTGAAACATATTGTATCGAAAGAAGCCTTTAATATTGATGGACTTGGAAAAAAAGTAATCGATCAGTTTTGGGATCTAAAATTAATTAGAAAACCATCTGATATTTTTTCACTTGAATACAAAAAGATTGAAAATTTAGAAGGGTGGGGAGAGTTATCGATAAAAAATTTAAAAGAGGCAGTAAATAAGTCAAAAGTAATAAATTTGGACAGGTTTATTTTCTCGATTGGAATTCGACACATAGGTCAAGAAAATGCTAAAATTTTGGCAAGTTTCTTTAAGACTATTAATAAATTTACGGATTTATTTACTAATAAAGATAGAAAAAAAATATTAGAAAATTTGATTGATCTTGACGGTATCGGCCAAATTCAAATTGACTCAATAAATACTTTTTTTTCAAATAATAATAACATTGAAATTACAATAAATTTGATAGAAAAACTAAAAATAGTAGATTTTAAAATTCAGAATAAAAAAGGTAAATTTTCTAACAAGACAATAATGTTTACAGGAGGTTTCGAAAAAATGAGCAGATCAGAAGCAAAGTCATTAGTCGAAAATCAGGGAGGAAAAGTTCTAGGGACAATATCAAAAAAGTTAGATATTTTAGTAATAGGAAATTCAAAACCGACCAAGAAAAAAATTGAAAACGCAAAACAATTAAAAATAAAAATTGTTAAAGAGATTGACTGGTATAAAATCTTAAATCTTTGAGCAAGCTTTTTTTAAGTCAAAAAGTTCAGACCTATTCATAAACCTTTTAAGGTTTCGATAAACATCTCGATGGTAATTATTAAGCCAATTTATTTCCTTTTCTTTAAGAATTTTTTTATCGATTAAGGATTTATCTATTGGAGCTTTAGTTANATTATCAAATGAATATCCNNTTTTGTTTTTTTTTATTCTAACAAGATTTTCAATNCTAATTCCAAANTTACCNTTTTCNTAGTATCCAGGTTCATTTGAAATTATCATNCCTTCTCTTAAATTTACTTTATTATTTTTTGATATTGCATGTGGACCTTCGTGCACACCCAAAAAATATCCAACACCGTGACCTGTGCCATGAGCATAATCAAGATTCACTTTCTTTAAAGGTTTTCTAGCAGTTGCATCAATCAAAGCTCCATTGGTTCTATTGTTTATTCTAAAACTTGCTACTGCAATGTGACTTTTTAAAACCCTTGTAAAAATATCTTTTATACGTTTATTATTATTATCTAATGAAATTGTTCTTGTCACATCAGTAGTTCCAAAATTATATTGTCCGCCAGAGTCAACTAAATAAATATCACCCTTTTTTAATTTTCTATTAGTTTTCTTAGAGGCTTTATAATGAATAATTGCACCATTAGGACCCGAACCAGATATAGTTGGAAAACTTAAAAATTTAAAATCTTTATTTTTTTTTCTAAAATTTAGTAATTTATTTTGCGCACTTATTTCGTCAATAATTTGTTTGTTATAATTTTTTTTGATCCAAAATAAAAATTTGGTTAGAGCAGCGCCATCCTGAATATGAGATTTAATTATATTCTTAATTTCTAGCTCNGTTTTAATTGATTTTAAAGAATATATAGGGTCTATAAATTCAANNATTTTATTTCTTTTTTTTAAAATATTTTCAAAATACATAGAGCAAGATAATGAGTCTATGGATATACTTTTATTATTTATTCTAGAGAGAAATAGATCAGTATATTTTATGTCTACAATGTTTATATCTTTAAACTTTTTTTTGAAACTAATATCAACTTTTCTTAAGTCGCAAAATAAGTTTACTTTTCTATCTGCGTTGACTACCAAATAAGCATTTGGCAAAGGAGTAAACTCAGAGTCTTTTCCTCTGATATTAAGAAGCCAGGCAATGTTTTCACTCGCTGATATAAATTGAGTATCGATTTTTTTTTTATTTAATTGATCTACCAATTTTTTAATCTTAAATTTAAAGCTTAAACCAATTGCTTTTTTTGGTAAAATATAAAATTTTTTAGTTTGATCGTAATAATTGTTGTTCCAAAAGATATCAACTAAATTTTGCTTAAGAGGTATTAACTTACAATTTGTTTTAGAAAAAAAAGTACCAATAGTCTTTCTTGTAAATAATTTTGGATCAAAGCCAATTTTAAGCTTTTTATTTTTCAAGACATCTGAAGGAAATAATTTTGGAAAAGTAACAACTTTGAACAGTTTTCCGCTTTGAATCTTAGCTTGTAATGTATATCTACCGTCAACAAAGAGATAATTATTGTTTTTTAAAACTAAAGCTAACCCATAGGACCCAGAAAAATTACTGATAAATTTTAATTTATCTTTATTTTCAGGAACATATTCTCCAAAAAACTCATCATTTTTTGGAATTAAGTATCCATCCAAATTATAATAATCAAATAATCTTTTAAGTTTTGCTATTTTTTCCATTTAATTTCTTTATTCTTTTTGTATCTATTCCACCCAGGACTTCTATATTCTTCATCAAATTCTATAGAATTATCTTGATTAAAATCAAAATCATCAACTGTTTTATCTAAATTTATCTCATTTTTCTCAACACCGTGTTCTGGAATTTCATTAATAAACCTCGATGGCAATGCGTCCATCCAATCTCCATGATAAGCTCTTTTCATTGCGAATGATAAATACGCTTCTTTTTTTGCTCTAGTAATACCAACATATGCCAGCCTTCTTTCTTCTTCTAAAGCAAAGTCTCCTTTTTCTTCAAGAGACTTTTGGTGAGGAAATAGTCCTTCTTCCCATCCTGGTAAAAAAACTACGTCAAACTCTAAACCTTTTGCAGCATGCATTGTCATCAAATTGACTTTAGCTCCTTCCCACTCTTGATCAATTGAAGTTGCTAAAGCGACATGTTCTAAAAAACTTTGCAAGTTATCGTAATCTTGCATTGCTCTTAATAATTCTTTTAAATTTTCCAATCTATTTTCGTTTTCCAAATCTTTTTTATTTTTAAGCATCGCAGAATATCCAGATTCATCCAAAATTAATTTTAACAAATCATGATGTTTCATTTTTTTTGAGTCCATACGCCATTTATGAATCATATTAATTAATTGTTTTAANGATGATTTAATTTTAGGTTTGAAATTTCCTTTTTCTAAAATTTTTATTATAGAGTCTTCTAAACAAAGCTTATTTTGATTGCTAAATTGATAAATTTGACTCAGGGTACTTTCNCCAACACCTTTTTTTGGTGTGCCAATCACTCTTTCTAGTGCTAAATCGTCATATTTTTGATTTATAATTCTAAGATATGACACTGCATCTTTTATCTCAGCCCTTTCATAAAACTTGATTCCACCTAAAATTCTATATCCTATTCCCACCTGCATAAATCTTTCTTCAAACTCTCTTGTTTGGTAGATTGCTCTTACTAAAATTGATACATCGTTAAGAGAATATTTTTTTTTTATTTTATGCTCTATAATATCGCTAATTCCTTGAGCTTCATCTTTTCCAGTTTTGTAACAATTTAGTTTGACAGTCTCCCCTTGTGTTGCAGATGACCATAATTTTTTACCAACTCGGCTAGAGTTGTTAGAAATAAGCGTTGAAGCTGTTTCAAGAATATTTTTTGTAGATCTATAGTTTTGTTCTAATTTAAACACTTTGCAATTAGCATAGATTTGATCAAAGGTTAAAAAATTTTTAATCTCTGCACCACGCCAACTATATATAGACTGATCATCATCTCCAACGCAGCAAATATTCTTATTGTCATTTACTAATAAGTTAAGCCATTTATTTTGAATAAAGTTAGTGTCTTGAAATTCATCTACTAGGATGTACTTAAAATTTTTTTGATAAATTTCTCTTATATCATCGTGTTCTTCAAAAAGTTTTACGCAAAACAAAATCAAATCGCCAAAATCAAACGCGTTTAAATCCTTAACTTTTTTTTGATACACTTCATAAACTTTTAAAATTGATCTTACAATTGATCCTGANTCTTTTATTTTAACATCTGATGGTAATAAACCTTTATTTTTCCATTGATCAATATGATATAAAATTAATTGAGGTGAGAATTTTTTTGCATCTAATTCCTCGCCCTTAACGATATTTCTAATTAATTTTTTCTGATCTTCAGTATCTAAAATTGTAAAATTACTTTTGTAACCNAATGCNTCTGCATGTCTTCTTAAAAANTTAACACTTGTTGAGTGAAAAGTTCCTAACCAAGGAACTGAACTTGAATTTCCCTTAAGATGAGACATTACTCTACTCTGCATCTCTTTAGCAGCCTTATTAGTAAAGGTTACGCATAATATTTGATTTGGCCACGCTTTTTTTTGATTAATGATATGAATTAATCTTGTNGTTAATACCCTAGTTTTTCCAGAACCAGCACCAGCNACGATCAGATTAGGGCCNTCAGTATTTAATACTGCTTCTTTTTGCTCTTTGTTNAGACTTTCAATTAATTTATCTATGCTATTCATATTAGAAAAATTTCATTTATACACTAGATACAAAAATAAAAAAAATGATTAATAAAATTTATAAAACAATTCACAATAAGTACTCAAGGTTTTTTAAATTTTTTTTCTTTTTAAGGTATGTAATTGCAATTTTTTTGATTTCTATATCCTTGTTTATTTTGATACCAAAGTTTTTTGATTATGAAAAAAGACAAGAGATGCTCAAGCAGTATTTATTTAATTATTATAATTTGAAACTTAATAATTATGAATCAATAACATTTAATATTTTACCTTTGCCTAATTTATCTATTAGCAATGCAAGTTTGACAACTAAAAATGANNCAACACTTTTANANACAAAAAANTTGAATATTTTTTTNAAGATTAAAAATATTTATAGATATGAAAACTTTGANGCTAGAAAAATAATACTNAAAGACNNCAGAACATCTTTAGAGATTGACAACATAAGAGAACTTTTAATTTATTTTGATAGTTTGGANAATAAATTAGANATTAAGAATTTAAACATTAATTTATTAAGAAACAACAAAAGTTTATTCGCAGTGAAAGAAGTAGCNTTTTCTAATTATGGTTATAAAAAATATAANTTCAGTGGAAANGTATTTGAAAAAAAATTCAAAGCCTCTTTTAANAATAAAGACTTNNATTTCAAAATTTTAGATACAGGNATTAGNGCAAATATANANTTTAATGAAAATAANTCNTCAAACCTAATTTCTGGNTCATCNAAGATAAACTTCCTTAANACCAATCTAAAATTTAATTTTAAAGCNAATAAAGANCGCATAGAAATGNTTGANTCTANATTAAAAAATAAAGATTTATCAGTTTTATTTAAAAGTCTTGTTGANTTTAATCCTTTTTTTTACATTAACTCNAAAATTGAAATTAAAAAGATTAATAAAGAAAAAATAAATAATTTNGATTTANTNAAAATATTGAATAATAAGAATTTTATNAAAAAGATTAATAGTGATAATANAATTAATTTCAAATCNAAAAANTTTNGNAATAATTTGATAAAAGATCTTTCAACNGAAATAANTTTAGCCTATGGGAGNCTAGCCTTTTCAAAAAATATTTCTATNATTGGAGGAAATATTCAGTGCAAAGGAGAAAGTTCATTAGTTGCTGAATATCCTAGATTAAATTTTGACTGTTTATTTAAGNTAGAAAATNCAAAAAANTTATTTAAAAAATTTTCAATACCTAAAAANAAGNTTGTTGAAAAGATTAACTTAAGNGTAGANGGATCTATTAACCTTCNAAAAAAAAGAATAAACTTTAAAAAAATTAGTGACTCAAGTGGCTATNTAGCTAATGAGGAGGANATTAAATACTTTAAAGAGTCTTTTGAAAATNTTTTATTTGATAAAAATTTCTTTGGAATATTTGAATTTAANAAGATTAAAAATTTTATTTCAGTAATAATNTAATATTATTTTGGTTTAGTCATCTTTATCGGNCTCATNATTTTGTCATATTCTTTTTCACTGACAAGCCCACTTTTAATCACNTCATGTTTTAACGTTGTTTCATTTTTATGTGCAGATTTTGCAATTTGCGCTGCTTTATCATAGCCAATTTTCGGAGCTAATGCTGTAACTAACATTAGTGAATTATCTAGAAGATATTTAATTCTTTTTTTATCAGCCTTAATTCCTTTTACACAATATAAAGCAAAAGTTTTTGCAGAATCACTCATAATATTAATAGATTGTAATATGTTATGTATGATTAGGGGTTTAAAAACATTTAATTCAAAGTGTCCGAGAGAACCAGCCATGGTAATACCATTGTGATTACCAATCACTTTGACGCAAACCATTGTGACAGCTTCAGATTGAGTTGGGTTAATTTTACCTGGCATAATTGAAGACCCAGGTTCATTTGATGGTAAAATTAATTCTCCATAACCTGCTCTTGGTCCAGATCCAAGAAATCTTACATCATTAGCAATCTTCATTAAACAAACTGCTGTTGTATTAAGAGTTCCAGAAAAATTTACAATTTCATCATGTGCTGCTAAAGCAGCAAACTTATTTGTTGCAGTTACAAATGGTAGCTTAGTAATTTTACTTATTTCTTTTATAATTTTCTTATCAAAATTTTTTTTAGTATTTAAACCAGTTCCAACAGCAGTACCCCCTTGCGCTAAATGATAAATTTCGTCTAAGGCTTTTTCTATCCTAATAATGCATTTTTTTAATTGAGAATAGTATCCTGAAAATTCTTGACCTAAAGTTAAAGGAGTAGCATCTTGAAGATGTGTTCTTCCAACTTTAACAATATCTTTAAATTCTTTGGATTTTTTAAATAATTCTTTTTCTAATAATTTTAACGAGGGCAATANTTCANTNTTAGTTTTTATTGCTATCGCAATATGCATAGCAGTCGGGAAAACATCGTTTGTTGATTGTGATTTATTGACATGGTCATTAGGATGAATTGGTTTTTTTGANCCCATTTTACCCCCCATCATTTGAATTGCTCTATTAGCTATAACTTCATTAACATTCATGTTAGTTTGAGTTCCTGATCCTGTTTGCCAAACTTTTAAAGGGAAATGTTCATCATGCTTTCCTTTAATTACCTCTTCAGCTGCTTTAATTATGAACTTACTTAATTTTGGATCTAAATCTTTATTTTTGGCATTAACAATTGCAGCAGCTTTCTTAATAATAGCAATAGACTGAATAACTATAGGTCTGACAAGAAAGTCTCCTATATTAAAATATTTATTCGATCTCTCTGTAGAGGCGCCCCAATACTTATCACCAGGCACCTTGATTTNTCCTATACTATCGAATTCTGTTCTATATTTCATTTACGATTCTTTGATATAATACACTTNTAATATAAAATTTATATGGAGAAAATATGACAAACTTTNAAAGCGTTAAAAAATTTATGCAAACTTTTGGTCAAGAAGTAAGAACAAAAGCTAGTTTTCCAGAAAATAAAAANATAGCCNTNAGACTAAGCNTAATAAAGGAAGAACTGGCAGAACTGGAAGAAGCAATTGAAAAAAAAGATATAAAAGAAGCNGCTGATGCATTAACNGACATTCTCTANGTCACNTATGGTGCAGGACATGCTTTTGGAATCGATNTAGATAGGTGCTTTGAGGAAGTACAAAAATCNAATATGAGTAAATTAGCTGATGATGGCAAACCTATTTACAANGANCAAGGNAAAGTTATGAAAGGACCAAACTATTTTAAACCAAANTTAAGTAAGTTTATAGCCTAATGAAAGAAAATTACTATTGGNTATTAATAGGAATAGCTTTGGGTTTAATAATATATTTAGGCGATAAATATATTTTTTAAAAATTTCAAAAGAAACTCAACAATTTTTTTTTTCTTTTATCTTATTTAAATGTAAAGTTCTTTCTTTCGCAGCTTTTGTAGCTTCTTGTATATTGTTCATTGTCATCCCATAACCAGGTAGAAAGAATAAAATAGCACCAAGGTTATGAGCTTTGTCCATTTTTTTGGCTTGTTGTGCCTTATCCGCAAGTTCATTAGCTTTTGCAATCTCATTACTCAATTCTTTACAACTTAATTTGTTATCATTTGGTCCTATTACATTAACAACTTCTGGTGATGCACAGGATATAATAAAAGCAAATATGATGAGTAATGATAAAGTTTTTTTCATAATAATACTTATATCAGATGTTTTTTAAGTACCGCAATATGTTTGATATTTTTCATTTTTGGAAGCAGGAAGTTCTTGATAAACAGAAATTTCAGACGTTTTTTCATAAGGATTTTTATAGATTTGAGATAATTTTTTTACTTTTGTCATATCATTAAATTCTGTTGCAGATTTTAAGGCTTCCTCAACTAAGTAATTTCTAGGAATAATCAGTGGATTTACTTCTCGCATAAGCTTAATTGAATTTTCTATTGTGTTATCATTTAATCTTCTTTTTTCCCACTTTTTTTTCCACGATAAGAATTGTTTATCTTTATAAACGCTTTTGTCTATGAACAATTCATTCATAAGATAACAAAATGTATTTGTGTAATCTATTTTGTTGACAAACATCCAATTTAAAAGCTCCGCAATTAAATTTTCATCATCTGAGTTGTCTCCAATTATCCCTAATTTATTTTTCATCATTGAAACCCAAACTATTTTATATTTATTTGGAAAAGAAGACATTATCTCCGTAGCTGTTTTTATAGCCTTTTCTCTATTTCTGCTTATTAAAGGAAGCAAAGATTCAGCAAATCTTTCTAAATTCCATTTTGTTATTGCAGGTTGATTAAAATAGGCGTATCTGCCTTGAAGATCTATTGAACTAAATACAGTATCAGGGTTGTAAGTATCCATAAAAGCACAAGGCCCATAATCAATAGTTTCTCCAGAAATTGTCATATTGTCAGTATTCATTACGCCGTGAATAAACCCGACTCTCATCCAATGTGCAATAAGCTTCATTTGTTTTTCATAAACAATTTTTAATAAGTCAATTGC
>PAFH01000012.1 GCA_002704145.1 Pelagibacteraceae bacterium
TTAACTTATCTATATTTTTGATATATTTTTTTGTAGAATGTTCCAACTTGATAATATTTTGAACTAAAAATTCGTGAATATCTTCCCAAGTTTCCTCATCACGAAAGCCACCTAGACTAGATCTCAATACTATTCTGCATGCCCTTGACTCTGGTAAATCTTCCCAATCTAATTTTTTTCCAAAATTTTTTTCGATTTGCTCTTTATTTTTTTCAAACTCTCTAAATATTTTTAAATTAGTTTCTTTTCCATCTTCTTTTCCTCTATCTATATAAATTTCAACTTGCGCTGAATTATTTTGTGCTCCACATATATAGTTAACACCTCTCATTCCTGCGCTCACACTAATATAAGTTCTTGGTTTTGGCGCAGTACTTGCATATATTTTACTTTTTACTTTTAATTTTTCATAAAATTCAGACCAGAATTTAAACCTGATGTTATCTACTTCAGAATCCTTCTCTTTGATCTTACCTACCGTTGTAATGTTTTCGTCTGGTCCAGATATTAAAAAAAATTGTGCACCTGGTTCACTGTCTTTAATTTTGAAAACTTGAATTTTAACTAAATAAAATGAGCAAGTTTTTACATTTGCATTGAGCCAATCAACTGCTCTTTGATGTTCAGATTTTGCATCTTCAACTATCCATATTGCCTTTTTTGTATTTTCTACATTACTAATATAAGTTAATAGTTTCCCTAAATGATCATGGTTAGATCTTTCAAATTGATTTTCTATTACCACTTTTCCCTCGTTATCTTGTGCAACGATATCAACTTTGAAAGTGTCTAGTTTTTTCTCACTCTCAGGATCTTGAATATTTAATCCTAGATCTTCATTTAAAAGCGCTATATTTTCAACTAACCAAGGTGTAAATTCTTTATCCTCGGTTTTCCAAATATCTCTAATTTTTTGTTTTGTTAATTTAGATACCATAATTATTTTTTATTTTTGCTAAAATCAAACGTCATTGAATTTTCTGTAATATGAAGTGTTCCAACATCTTCAGGGTGTTTTTTAAAATGTTCGTTTAGTCTTTTATCCTCTTCATGTTTCCACAAATTGTCAATACCAGCTTTCTTTTTTATATCTTCTACCTGTCGAAGAAGTGCGTGGGTTTGACTTCCTAATTTGAGGATTGTCATTTCAGCTTTTAGGGTACCAAATTGTAAATCTTGTATCTTGGCTTGGGCATCTTCTTTTTTATTTAAATTCTCCCTTAAGTCTTTTGCTATCATTTCTAAATCAAACTTTTCTAGGTTCGGACTTTTCTCAAGATTCCAAAGACAGCTTTGTATTGTTGTGTGAGCCCAACTTAATATGTGTTTTTGTTTTTCTATATCTAAAATGATTTTTGTAAGTCTTTTAAACTTTCCGTCTTTGTCATTAAATAAATTCATAATTTTTCATAACCTAGCATAAGATTTCACTCGTAATCTACTCGTAATTATCATCAAAGTTTTAGATTTTAAGTAATTGCAAATGGCGTATAATAAGGAATAATGTTACAAGGTTAAGGGCACCTGGCAACAGAACGCCCCTAACATATTTTCAATTGTCTTTGATTTTTACTAGTTTTGTTAGTTATGCAACCTGACAGGTCGTAGTGTAGTCGTAATTATTCGCAAAAAGTATATACAGTACTTTTTTCTAAAAGATCGACTAATTTATCATCATTCATTCCCAAACTCATAAAACTCGATGATACTTTTATTTTATTTGAGTTTAAGAAGTTTTTTACTGCAGAAACTTTTATCCCAAAATTTAAACCTTCAGTAATTTCTTTAGACATTCCTGAAACAGCAATTGCTACTAATTCTCCATCCTCATTCACGATAGGTCCACCACTATTACCTGGATTAATTGGTATATCATGTTGAATTTGAAAACTATTGTCTTCAAAACCTTTAAGTGCACTAATTCTTCCATCGTTTATTTTTAAATCATCACTTAAAAATTTACCTAAAGGGTAACCAGCTGCGATGACTTTTTGCCTTTTTTTCGGTTCACTATTAGTTACCGAGATATAAGATTTAGGTCTAACATCGGCTTTGAGCAATGCTAGATCTAAAGATTTATCTGATGCAATTATTTTTACATCTATTTCTTTTTCACCATAATTTATCTTCTGTTCTTTGCATCCATCTATTACGTGATGATTAGTAAGAAGATACCCTTTACTATTTATAAAAAAGGCTGTTCCACTTGTCCCTGATGAGTCTTCTTCTGATGATGGAATCACCTCACATTGAATAATTTCTTCTGTGGTCGAGGTTTTATTACCAATTTCCCTTGTGTATTGAGATGTAACTTTTCCACTCTTTCCTTCAACTAATATTTTCCATCTTTCAATTACAACACCTTTTCGTTTAATTTTTGCGGCTGTTATTATTCCTGCTGCAGCATTTGTAATTTGATATGGATTTTGCATAATAGTTTTAAGTAATAAATCTTCAGCCTCTTTCAGATCTTTGAATAGATTATTAATTTTTTTAACGTGTTCAGGTGAGTATTGTTTTGTTTCAGTGACTATGCCGTTTGCAATATTAACTGTCCAAACAATATCTATAACACCACCTTCTGAGCCTTTTACGATTTGCGACCAAGATCTTGCTCCAGGTATTTCTGTTATTTTACCGGTATCATCAGTAATAATAGTTTTTGTCGGGTAGCAATTTTTGAAATCGTAAAGCTCAGAATAAGCATTACCGCCCCAAAGCAAACTTATGATAATTGCTGCTAAAAATTTTTTCATGACCCGCGATTCTAGCATAAATTTAGGTCGTAGCTAGGTCGTAATTTCCCTCAAAGTTTTAAGTTTTAAACAATTGTGAATGGCGTATTATAAGGAATAATGTTACAAAGTCCGGGGCACCTGGCAACAGAACGCCCCTACATAATTTATTCTTGAGTATGAATAGTTCTAGCAATTATATCATGTAGGCCTTGTTTTCTTGGGTGAAAACCAATCATAAAAAAACCAATAAAAAGAAATATTGCAGAAACCCACGTTACAAAATATCTACCTGTTAACCTCCAAAAACTAAGACGACCAAATTGTTCATCGTGTATTTTTATACCGCAAGCCTGCATTCCAAATGTTGATTGCTTCACTGACGATTGAAGCACTACGAAATACAACCAGGAAATTATAATATCTAAAATGATTATTAAAGGGCCAAAGATAAAACTTAAAACAAATCCAACAAATATTAGTATAATAAGATCAATAATTCCAGCTGCCAGCCTAGACCAGAAGCCAGCATATTTTTGTTTTTTTAATAATTTTTTGTAGTTCTTTTTTTTTATTAATAGCAAACATAAAATAATTGGAAGAAAGTAGAATAAAAAAATTAATATTATAATCCAAAAGCCAATAGTCATATATAACCAATACATAAGTAATTTATTTATAGCAATACAACAATACCGGTATTTTTTTATAATTTTAAATTTATTTATTGATTATAATAATGCAATTTAATGGAGAAAAATGTTACAAAGTTATAGTAAAAAATGAAAACTTTATTTCATATTAAAAGTAAAACTAGTTTTTTAAGTTTTTTTAAACTATTGGTTTTTAAATTATTTGTAAAAATAAATAATGAAACAGAAAGTCAAATAAAGGTATTGCACAATAAAGATTATATTAGCCAAACAATCAGTATTTTTGGGACCTTCGAGGAAGAGACCTTAAAATTAATTGTAAATTTTTTAAAAAAAAATTTTAAAATAAGAGACAAAAATATAATTGATGGAGGATCAAATATCGGTAATCACTCAATNGTTTTTTCTNAATNTTTTAAAAANNTCTATTCATATGAGCCNCATCCTATAAATTACCTAATAAATAAAATTAATACCAAGAGTTTTAAAAATATTGAAGTATTTAACTATGCTTTAGGTGACAAAAAAAAGAAAAGTGTTTTATTTGAAGANCCAAAANGAATGGGGGGTCATTCTTTCCTAAAAACTTCAATATCAAACAAANTAAAAAAAAAACATACAGTTAAGATGATCACTCTAGATAGCTTAAAACATAGATTAAAGAATATTTTTTTAATAAAATTAGATGTTGAAAACTATGAGTTTCAAGTTTTAAAAGGAGGTCTAAGTTTCATATCAAAATACAGGCCAATAATCATTTATGAATGTAAAATTGGTAACGAAAATATAAATAAACTATTAATAAAAAATAATTACAAAATATTTTATATAAAATTTCCTAATGATTTTAAAAATTTTTTTATAAAAAGATTAAATAATTTTAAAGAATTATTTACTGGTAGACGAATAGAAATTATTCATGATGATAATAAAATTCCCAAAATGAATCATGGGAATCTAATTGCTATTCCTGAAGAAAAGACTAACCGGCTTAATAATTAAATTATGTTAAATAAAAAAATAGGTTGGCAGTTTGATAATACATACGCAAAATTACCTGAAAATATGTTATCACACGTCAAACCCACTCGAGTTCAAAAACCTGAATTAATAATATTTAATCACGAGCTAGCAAGAGAAATTGGGCTAAATTTTTCTGATATAAAAAATGAGGAGTTAGCTGAAATATTTTCTGGAAATAAATTGCCTGCCGGGTCTGAAACTATTGCGCAGGCTTATGCTGGACATCAATTTGGCCATTTCACTATTCTTGGAGATGGTAGAGCTTTAATTATTGGAGAACATATTACAAAAGATAATCACCGATATGATATTCAATTTAAAGGTTCTGGTAAAACCCCCTACTCTAGAAATGCAGACGGAAGAGCAGCCTTAGGTCCAATGTTAAGAGAATACATTATTAGTGAGTCTATGCATAAACTAGGAATAAAAACCTCAAGGAGTTTAGCTGTTGTCCAAACAGGAGAAAATATAATTCGTGAAAAAATTTTGAAAGGTGCCATTTTAACTAGAGTAGCTTCAAGCCATATAAGAATAGGAACTTTTCAATATGCACTTGTATCAAAAGATAGAAATAATTTAAAAGCTTTATTTGATTATACAATTAAGCGACATTACCCGCATATAAGAAAGTCAACATCAAGTGCTTCAGAGCTTCTTAAAATTGTTTTGGAAAAACAGATTAAATTAATTTGTGATTGGATGAGAGTTGGTTTTATCCATGGAGTAATGAATACAGATAATATGACTATTTCAGGTGAAACAATTGATTATGGACCATGTGCTTTTATGGATAGCTATGATCCTTCAACAGTATTCAGCTCTATAGATCAATTAGGAAGATATGCTTATTTCAATCAGCCAAAAGTCGCTCAATGGAACTTAGAAAGATTTGCAGAAAGTTTACTGCCACTTATTGATAAAGATAGCGACAAAGCTATAAAAATAGCAACAGAAATTTTAAAAGAATTTTCAAAAAAATATAAAATAAGTTGGATAAAAATGATGAAACAAAAATTAGGTTTAATAGGCGAAGATCAAAATGATGAACGGTTAATAACTGATTTACTAAAATGGATGCACCGATACAAAGCTGACTACACGAACACTTTCTGTTATTTAATGAATGAATTAGCCAAAGAGAATAAAATTTTTCAAAATGAGGAATTTAAATTATGGAAAAAAAAATGGAAATACCGAGTCAACTTGAATAATAACTCATATAAAGAGTCTATAAAATTAATGAGAGAGTCTAATCCGTTGTTTATTCCTAGAAATCATTTAGTTGAAAATGCACTGAATGATGCTGAGGCTAATAACTTTGAAACATTACTAAATTTACTGGCTGTTTTAAAAAATCCATATGATAATAATTCATTAGCAGCCAAATTTCAGTCGTCATCTGACCCAAATAATGTTGAATATAAGACTTATTGTGGCACATAAATAGGGATATATTTAATCTTTACTGTTCAAAATTTGAACGATATATTACCTTTTATGGAATTAAANAATTTAAATTCACTCAATTACAAACTTAGAGTAATAGATAATTTTTTAAATCAAGATGATTTTGATAGTTTATGTAAATTAGAAATTAATCAAAAAGTTAAAGAGGATTTTCATGTTTACCATAATGAGATCAATGATAATGGAATAATAAAGTCAGTAATTGATAAAAATCTTTTGCAGAGAATACATAATAACTATCACTCAACTGCAATGAATATTTTAAAAAATATTAGCAAAAAGAAAGCTGAGTTATATGAATATTCAGATTTTTCAATTATTGTAACATCCAAAAATAGCAAATTTCCAATTCATGATGATACTCCAAATAAATTATTATCGGGGGTAATTTATTTATACCCTGAAAAAAACACAGGAACTATATTTTACAATAATAAAAGAGGTGCAGATCAGACAAATATAAGCTGGAGGCCTAATAGAGCTGTTTTTTTTTCTAGGTCAGAGAGGAAAACCTGGCATTCTTACGAAGGTGATGGATTAAATAATAGAGTTGTTCTTAATTACAATTTAATGACAAATAAAATTAAAGAAGTATATAAAGTAGAAAATAAAAATTATTTTTATGGTAATTTTAGATTTAAGTTAAATCCATATATCTTTAGGTATTTCAAAACTACAATTTAATTATGAAAATAGAATATATAATTGCATTATCATTAATTTTTTTAATTTTCTTAATTTTAAAATTTAAAAATAAAAAAAAAACAAAAAAACCACCCAAAGACAGTTATCCTCTGTGGTAGTAGGACATGAAAATTAATAAGGATTTGCGACACAAACTTGTACCACAAATGAAAATATATGATGCGCTAGATTTTCAATTTCTACCACACCTCATGTTTACTCAATCACCTAATTTCAGGTCTAAAGTTATAAACACTGATTCACGTGGTTTTAGATTTAATGCAATAAAAAGAAAAAAAAGTGTTTTTAATATTGATAAAAAAAAAAAATCANTTTTAATATTAGGCGGATCTACAGCCTTTGGAGTGGGGGCTTCTAAAGATGAAAAAACAATTACGGGAATTTTAGAAAAAAAAACAAAATATAATTTTTTAAATCTTGCGGGACGAGGATATTCTGGACTACAGGAGTCAATATCTTTAATTTCTAACATTGATGAAATATCAACATCAAATATTAAGAAAATTATAATATTTTCAGGTTTAAATGATTTATATTTGAATAGCTCTTTTATTTCTAGATATCCAGGGATGTTTTATTTCTATTCAAATTTTATATCAGCCATGAATAATTATTTTTTTTCATTTAAAAAAAGAATTATGATCAAAATTATCAATTTTTTTTTGTTAATTATAGGTGATCAAAATGATTATGACTTTAAAAGTTTAAACAGAAATAATTTTATAAATTTTATTTTATCAAAAAAATTTAGAAAAGTTTTTTTAAATAAAAAAAGGTATGAAAAACTTAAATTACCGCAAATAATTAATAGAAATTTCAGAATGTACAAATCTTTAGAAAAAACTTTTAATTGCAAGGTAATATTTGTTTTCCAACCTGTTCTTAAAATATGCAAAAATCCTAGTATTGAAGAAAAAAAATTATTGAATTATTCAGAAATATATTTTGCTGACGAAAATAAAAGGCTTAATAGGTTTTTATCTAAAAGTTTGTACAAAAGATATACAAAACTTTTTGAAAATATTTCAAGAAAAAACAAAATTAAATATTTTGACTCTAATATTTATTTAAAAAAGAAAAACTTAAGTCAAGAAACCCTTTTTGTAGATAATGTTCATTTAAATGACAAAGGAAATGAAATAATNTCTCGTTATTTATCAAATTTAATAAATNAATAATATTGAAATGATTAATAAATTTTTTAATGAAATCAAACAATTTGTAAACTTTATTGCTATTTATTTTCCTGGTAATTCAGGGATATTGCTNAGACGNGTACTTTATAAAGTTCGTTTAAATAGTTTAGGAAACAACCTTTTTACTCAAATAGGTTTTAGATTGTCTTGCCCAAAAAATATTAATATAGGTGACAACGTAAGACTACTGCAAGGTTCCTCTTTAAATTCTTGCAAAGGTAAAATAAATATTGGTAACAACGTATCTATAAATACAAATACTGATATTAATGCATCTGATGGAGGTGAAATCGAAATTGGAAATGATGTTCTTATAGGTAAAAATGTTTATATAAGGGCATCAGATCACGTGTATTTAAATACCAAAAAAATAATTAGTCAATCTGGATATGATTCAGGTAAAATTAAAATTGGAAATAATGTTTTAATTGGATCAAATTGTGTAATATTAAAAAATGTTACAATTAAAGACGGATCTGTAATCGAATCTGGATCAGTAGTTAAAAAAGACGTTGGAGAAAATGAATTTGTTACTTCTAACTCACAAATTAATAATAAGTTTCAATAAACTGGTTGCTCAAAATGAATAAACATAAATTTTTATATAAAAAGATTGGTCCCCTAATAGGAAATTTTTTAGATAAGTTATTTTTTACAGACTTCGGAAAAAGAGCTAATAATTTTTACCATAAATATAATCAAAATGATTATACTTTTGATAAAGACAAATATTGCTTTATACACGTTCCCCGAACAGGTGGTTGGTCTTTTAAAAATTATTTTGCGAATTACAATTTGCCCTTATATGTTAATGATAAAGGAGCACATCATAACCCTATTTCAATCTTATGCTCACCAAAAGAATATAATTACGTCACCATAATCAGAGATCCAATTGATAGGGTTTACTCACACTATCAAATGTTTATTAAGGCTAAAGAAATTAGTTCTAGAAATGGTTTAATAAATTTTCTTAGATACAGTTCAGAAGTAAAAAATTTATACTGTCAGTATTATTCAGGGCTTATAGGAGAAACGGTAGATGATAGAATTTTTAAGATTGCATTAGAAAATCTTAAAAATTTTAAAGCTGTAATAAATTTTAATAATTATGATGACGATTTAAAATTATTTTTAAAAAAAATGGGTGTAAAAGAATTCAAAAAAGACAGCTTTTATATAAACAAAATTGACAAAACAAATTATTCTAACGCAGAACGAGAGGCGATTAAGCTCTATAATTATTGGGATTTAAAGCTTTACAAAGAGTTCAATAAATAATTTTAAAAAATATACTTATCAACTAAATAAATTGCTAGCCCTAAAGAAATACCTACAATAATCCAAAAATAATTTTCTTTCATTACGCAATAAATTTACTAAGATTTGGTTCGAAATAATCTGGTCCTTTCATAACTTTACCATTTTCATTATAAATAGGTTTTCCGTCTGATCCCAATTTACTCATATTTGAGTTTTGCACCTCTTCAAAACACTTGTCCAAATTAATACCAAATGCGTGGCCAGCCCCATAAGTAACGTAAAGAATATCGGTTAAAGCGTCAGCAACTTCTTTAATATCTTTTTTTTCAACTGCTTCTTTAAATTCTGATAGTTCCTCTTCAATAAGATCAAGTCTTAAGTTAACTATCTTTTCATTCGGAAAACTCGCTTTTGTCCTTACTTCTTGACCAAAAGTTTCCATAAATTTTTTTACACTTTCAAAGTTTGTCATATTTTCTCCATATAAATTTTATAATATAAGTGTATTATATCAAAGAATCACAAATGAAATATAGATCTGAATTCGACAGTATTGGTAAAATCAAAGTACCTGGTGATAAATATTGGGGTGCTTCTACAGAAAGGTCAAATAAATATTTTAATATAGGAGATTTTCTCGTAAGGCCAATCGTTATTTGTTCTATCGCAATAATTAAAAAAGCTGCAGCAATTGTAAATTCTAGAAATAAGGATCTAAGTCCTAGATTAAGTAAATACATAATAAAAGCTGCCGAAGAAATTATTAGAGGAAAACACTCAGATCATTTTCCTTTAAAAGTTTGGCAAACCGGTTCAGGCACCCAAACTAATATGAATGTTAACGAAGTGATAGCTAATAGGGCTATAGAAATGATGGATGGTAAATTGGGAACGAAAAAACC
>PAFH01000013.1 GCA_002704145.1 Pelagibacteraceae bacterium
TTTAGAGTATAAAATTCCTAATCCATTTGGACCATACATTTTATGACATGATATTGCATAAAAATCACAATCAAGGTTTTGCATATCTAGTTTAATATGTGGAGCTCCTTGAGTTCCATCTATTAACACAGGAATTTTTTTTTCTTTAGCCATATCGATTATCTTTTTTATTGGCATAATAGTGCCTGTTACGTTCGATATGTGTGTAATAGCTATAATCTTTGTTTTGTTGGTTATTAACTTTTTTATTTCATCTAGATCTACTTCTCCTTTTTCATTTGCAGAAGCGAACTTAATTACAGCTCCTTTTTTTTTTCTAACAAAATGCCATGGCACATAATTCGAATGATGTTCCAATTCAGTGGTTAAAATTTCGTCACCTTTATTAATAAACTTTTCACCAAAAGCTGATGCTACTAGATTTATTGCTTCTGTTGCTCCTTTAGTAAAAATAATTTCTTCTCTATGTTTTGCGTTGAGATAAACTTTGACTTTATCTCTTNCATCCTCNAANCTGTTAGTGGCTTTTACTGCNAAAGAATGAACACTTCTGCCAACATTTGAAAATTCGGTTTCGTAAAAATTTGAAATTCTATCAATCACTGCTTTTGGTTTTTGAGAGGAATTAGCGCTATCTAAATAAGTCAAAGGTTTGCCATTAATCTTTTGCTTAAATATTGGAAACTCTGATTTAATGTTTTTTATGTCCATCTAATTGTATTTTTAGTCTATTTATTACGAAAGTTTTGATTGTTTGACTTTTAATCTCGTCAGTTATCTCACTCAAAAAACCGTCAATAAGTAAATTAATTGACTCTTTTTTACTTAAACCTCTGCTCATTAAATAAAAAACAGAATCTTCATCTATGTTACCAGATGAAGAACCATGAGAACATTTAACATCATCAGCGTAAATTTCCAACTCTGGTTTTGAATTAAACTCAGAACTATCATTCAACAAGATGGCTTTACTCAATTGATAGGCATCTGTTTTTTGAGCTTCATCCTTAACATAAATTTTTCCTTGGAAGATACCTTTACTTTCTGAGTCCAATACATTTTTAACTTTCTGAAAACTTTTGCAGTCAGGTGCAAAGTGGTTAATCTTTGTTTTAATTTCTTGGTGATCTTTTTGATNTAAGTAAGAAGCAGCTAATAATTTACATTCAGAATTTTTTCCATTTAGGTCGAATTCTAAGTCAAGTTTATTAAATTTNAGCCCTGCAGGAAAAATANAAGATGNNAAGCTTGAGTTAATGCCTAATTTATTGTTAGAATATTTATGAAAATAGCCTGCACTTTTTCTTTTTTGAATACAAANGTTCTTATATGTTGCTGAGTCATCTAAGATTATACTTTCGTAAATGTTATTAAAGAAATTATCTTTAGAATCATTTATTAAGTATTCCAATGTATGTAANTCTGAATTTTTTCCAANTTTAATCTTATTTCTGCAATTTAAAATATTTTCACTTAATTTATCTGTATACAAACTATAAATAACTAAAATTTTATTAAATTTATAGTTATTTTTTACTTCTAATTGAAAACCTTTATTAGCCATAGCATGATTTAAATTTATCAATGGGTTGGGATCTACTCTGTCAGATANAGAGTTGCTTGAATATTTTTCAATCTTTATCTTATCTTTATCCTCATAATTAAAGTTGCTCGATGTTAATTCTCCATTTGTTAAAATAATAAAGTTGTGTTCAAATTCTGTAATAAGATCAATTTTTTGTTCAACGGTGTCAGTATAATTAAAACTTAATCTTTTAAAATTTTTTGAAACAATGTCTCTTAAATCTGAAAATTTCCAATCTTCACTTCTCTTGTTTGGGAATCCAGTTTTGTTAAAATATTCTAAATTTTTTAGTCTAAAATCTTTTTCTTTTTTATCAAAATTTCCAATTTTGTCGATTTCAGAAGTATCTATTTTAAAGTTAAGCATTTAATTAATACCCTTGTATCCAGTTTTTTCTAAATCTTCCGCAAGTTTCATTGAGCCAGATTTTACTATCTTACCATCAGACAAAACGTGGACATAGTCAGGATTTATGAAGTTTAATAATCTTTGGTAATGCGTAATAACAAGAAAAGATTTTTTTTTATTTCTCGAAGAATTTACACCATCAGCAACTATTTTTAATGCATCAATATCTAAACCTGAGTCAGTTTCGTCTAAAATAATTAAATTAGGATCTAAAATTTTCATTTGTAATATTTCATTTTTTTTCTTTTCACCTCCTGAAAAGCCAACATTCAGTTGTCTAGATAACATTTTCTCGTCCATGCCTAATTCTTGTGATTTCTCTTTAATTATTTTAATAAATGATAAAGCGTCTAATTCTTTCTTGCCCTGAGATTTTCTAACTTTATTAAGTGAAGTTCTTAAAAAATTACTCGTATTTACACCTGGTATTTCAGTGGGGTATTGAAATGCTAAAAAGATTCCTTGCTGGGCTCTCTCATCAATTGGTATTTCTTCAAGGTTTGTTCCTTGGTATTTCAATTCTCCAGTGATATTGTAACCCTCTTTTCCAGACAAAACGTTTGCTAGTGTGCTTTTACCTGATCCATTTGGGCCCATGATTGCGTGAAGCTCCCCAGGCTTAATGGATATATTAAGTCCCTTGAGTATATCTTTATTATTTATGGATGCTTTTAAATTTTTAATTTCCAACATTATCCCACACTTCCTTCTAAACTTATGCCTACTAGTTTTTGAGCTTCTACTGCAAACTCCATCGGTAGCTGTTGTAAAACTTCCTTGCAAAATCCGTTTACAATTAAACTAACTGCCTCTTCTTGGTTTAAGCCTCTTTGATTGCAATAAAATAATTGATCTTCATTAATCTTGGAAGTTGTTGCTTCATGCTCAATAGTTGAGGATGAATTTTTATTTTTAATGTAAGGGACAGTATGGGCTCCACAAGAGTTTCCCATTAATAAAGAGTCACACTGAGTAAAATTTCTTGAGTTGGTGGCTTTTCTTCCAATATCTACTAATCCTCTGTAGGTGTTGTCTGCTTTACCGGCAGATATACCTTTAGAAATTATTTTACTTTTTGTATTTTTGCCGAGATGAATCATCTTTGTTCCTGTGTCAGCTTTTTGATAATTGTTTGTGATTGCTATCGAATAAAATTCACCAACTGAATTATCACCTTGTAAAATACAACTTGGATACTTCCAAGTAATTGCAGATCCAGTCTCAACTTGTGTCCAAGAAATTTTTGAATTTCTTCCTCTACAAGCTCCTCGTTTTGTCACAAAATTGTAAATGCCTCCTACTCCCTCTTTGTCCCCCGGATACCAGTTTTGAACTGTTGAGTATTTTATTTCGGCGTCATCTAATGCAATAAGTTCGACATTAGCTGCGTGTAATTGATTTTCGTCTCTCATTGGAGCAGTGCAACCTTCCAAATAACTTACGTAACTTCCTTTATCTGCTATAATTAAAGTTCTTTCAAACTGTCCAGTTTCTGAAGCATTAATTCTGAAATATGTTGACAATTCCATTGGGCATTTTGTATTTGGTGGAACATAAACAAAAGATCCGTCTGTAAAAACTGCAGAATTTAAAGTTGCAAAATAATGATCGTTAATTGGAATTACCGAGCCCAAATATTTTTTAACTAAATCAGGATGTTTTTGTATAGCTTCTGAAATAGGACAGAAAATTATACCTTTTTTAGTCAGCTCATCTTTAAATGTAGTAGCTACAGAAACAGAGTCAAAAACTGCGTCAACTGCAACTCCGCTTAACTTTTTTTGCTCATTTAATGGGATTCCTAATTTGTTATAAGTTTCTATAAGTTTTGGATCTACTTCATCTAAACTTTTTGGTTTATCTTGCATGCTTTTTGGAGCAGAATAATAGTATAAATCTTGATAATCTATTTTTGGAAATTTTGGTTTTTGCCAATTAGGTTCTTTTGAAACTTTTAATCTATTATATGCTTTAAGTCTCCAGTCTAACATCCATTTTGGCTCTTTCTTAATTTTTGAAATAAATTTTATCGTTTCCTCTGAAAGTCCTTTTGGAGCTCTGATATTTTCTATATCAGTAGTGAANCCATATTTATANTCTTGATTATAATTTATATCTTTGCTTTTCATANTTAATTTAAATTTTGTTTTACTAGGTCTTGTAATTTTACTTTCTCAAAAAAACCATTAATATGTTTATCTAATTCATCCCATAAATTATGAGTAATACATTTTGTTGATTTATTGTGACATCCTCTTTTAGAATTTTTTTTACAATTCAAGACTTTTACTTCTTCATCTACAGCAAATATTATATTCGATAATCTTATTTCAGATGCAGGTCTTTCTAAAAAATATCCACCAGATGCTCCTCTTGAACTTGTCACAAGTTTATTATTTTTTAATTTAATAAAAATTTGTTCCAAATATGCTAAAGAAATATTCTGCCTTAAAGAAATTTCCTTCAAGCTAACCGGTCCAGAGACAGCATTTGAAGCTAAATCTGCCATTGCCATAACGGCGTATCTTCCTTTAGTTGTTAGTTTCATAATTTGTGTTGTAATACAATATCTTTAGCAGATTTCCTACTAAAATAGTCGGGATTAAAAAAAATTATTTGACGCGGTAAATCGTGTTATAAACTTAGTCTTTTTTTGAAAATAATAATCATTACTAATTGATGAAACCAAAAAGTTTAGAAATTTTTATTCCAGGACCTTCAGGTAGACTAGAAGCTAAGTATTATAAAAATCCNAAATTTGGATCTCCAGTAGCTATAGTTTTACATCCACATCCACAGTATGGTGGAACAATGAATAATAAGATAGTTCAACTAATGTATAATATATTTCAAAAAAATGGTTTTTCAGTTATTAAAGTAAATTTTAGAGGAGTTGGAAAAAGTGATGGGGTATTTGATAACGGTCAAGGCGAATTATCTGATGCAGCNGCAGCTTTAGATTGGATTGAAAGACAAAATTTAGATTATAGTCAGTGTTGGATTTCTGGATTTTCTTTTGGTTCATTAATTTGTATGCAACTTATTATGCGAAGACCAGAAGTAAATCATTTTGTAGCTGTTTCACCTCAACCAAATGTTTACGATTTTTCTTTTTTAGCACCGTGTCCAACATCAGGTCAAATTATATACAGTGAAAATGATGAGCTTGTTACCAAAGAAAGTATTATTGATTTAAATAATAGAATTAAAAGCCAGAAAGGCGTTGAAGTTCCTTTTTCAAAAATAAAAAACTCTAATCATTTTTTNAAAAACAAAGAAAAAGAATTAACTATAGAAATTGAAAAATACATCAAAGAAAAAACCGCTCTTATTTAATTTTTATTATTTTACCGCCAGTTGTTGGTTTTTTACAACCCGTTGTTTCAGGAAAAGAAATTGGTAATTTAAGATAAGATCTTACCGCAAGGTAAGCGAAAGCTTGTGATTCAACAAAATCTCCATNGATACCATAGTCATCTATGAGTTTTGTTGATCCAATAATTTTNTTTAAACTTNTAATTAAAAAATTATTTTTTCTTCCTCCACCACAAAAGATAAATTTATGATAATTTGAATGGCTTCCTGATATACTTGACATAAAGTCTGCTAATATTTCAACTGTAAAAGCAGTAAGTGTTGCAGCTCCATTCTTAAGTGTTAAATCATGTAAGGAGTTATTAAAATAAGAGTCCATTTCTTTAATATCTAGTGATTTTTTTGTCTTAATTCCAATTCTCCGCTTCCAATTTTTTAAAGCTGCATCAAAAATTTTTTCGTCAATTTTGCCAGATTTTGCAATATTTCCTTTATCGTCATATCTTTTTTTTGAATTTTCTCTTATCCATTTGTCAATTAAACACATACCTGGTCCAACATCGTGTGCATGTAATTTTCCATCTTTAAGGATGCTCGTTTCATTTGTTATGCCCCCTATATTTAAAAAAGTAGCACTTTTTAATTTTAATTTTTTTTTAAGAATCTTATGAAATATCGGTGTTAAAGGAGCGCCTTGACCACCATTTTTTAAGTCATTTTGTCTAAAATCGTAAACAATATTTTTTTGCGAAAATTTAGAAAGAAGTTTTCCATTCCCTAACTGTTTAGAAATTCTTTTTTTTGCATTATGATAAATTGTTTGTCCATGAAAACCTATGAAATTAATATTTGCCTTTGTTTTCTTTAAGATATGATTAATTGCATTTGCATGAAAAAGAGTAATTTTTTCCTCGACCTTTTGAATTTTTTTTGAAAATTTTTTTAAATCATCAAAGCCTTTAATGTTATTTCTAAGTTTTGTTAAATCTTCGTAAATATCTTGAGGATATTCAAAATATTTATCTAAAATGGCTCTATATTTGGTTTTTCCGTCAGTTTGAATAACCGATGCATCAACTCCATCCATTGAAGTCCCGCTCATTAAACCTAGACTATAGTAGCTTTTACTCATATGTATTTTTTAATTAATTCAAATCTAGTATATTGATTCTACACTGTTTTTAAAAAATATGGAAAATTCATTTCTTAAAGAATTCAAAGATAGAGAGTACTTTAACCAATGTACTAATGCTGATGAATTAGAAAGGATAATGAGTGGTAAGAAAATCAAAGCTTATATTGGTTTTGATTGCACAGCTTCGAGCTTACACGTTGGAAGTTTGCTNCANATTATGTGCTTAAGACTCTTNCAAAAACATGGCCATCAACCAATTATTTTATTAGGTGGTGGCACTACTAGAATAGGTGATCCGTCTGGTAAAGAAGANACAAGAAAAATTCTTTCAGAAAAAGAAATTGAAAAAAATATAAAAAATATTGAGAAAGTATTTAAAATTTTTCTTAAAACAAAAAATTCCAAATTAAAACCAATATTTGTCAATAATTATAAATGGTTAGGAAAGTTAAATTATATTAAATTTTTAAGAGAGATTGGAAAACATTTTACAATAAATAAAATGCTTAGTTTTGATAGTGTGAAATTAAGGTTAGATAGAGAACAGTCATTAAGTTATATGGAATTTAATTATATGATTCTTCAGGCTTATGACTTTCTTGAGTTAAATAAAACTAAAAATTGTTTAATGCAAATAGGTGGGTCAGATCANTGGGGAAATATTATTAATGGTGTTGAATTGGTAAAAAGATATTCTGCAAAACAAGTTTTTGGTTTAACAACTCCTTTAATAACATTAGCGTCGGGANCAAAAATGGGAAAAACAGAAAAAGGNGCNGTTTGGCTCGATAAAAAACTTTTATCCTCTTATGACTATTGGCAATTTTGGCGAAATACGGATGATAGAGATGTGATCANGTTTCTTAAAATGTTTACGGATTTAGATATTAATAAANTNAATGATNTAAAAAATNAAAATATAAATAAATTAAAAATTNTCTTNGCAAATGAAACTACTACAATGTTACATGGACGTTCAGCAGCTTTAAAAGCAGAAAAAACTGCAGAAGCGACTTTTATGTCTGGGGGATCTGGAGCTGATCTACCGGAGATTAGGATTGAGAAAGATACTTTAAAAGAAGGAATTAAGATATTAGACTTACTTTTTTCAAGCCAAATTATGACATCTAAAAGTGAGGCTAGAAGAGCTATTAAAGGAAATGCATTAAAAATTGATAATCAAGTTATAAGTGATGAAAAAAAAATAGTTCGATTGGAAGACTTTGGCAACAAAAAAAACTTAAAAATATCTTTTGGTAAAAAGAAACATTATCTTATAAAAATTATTTAGACTTTTTTTGTTTTTCTAATGCTTTTGTAATAAAACGAGGAGTCAATGTCTTAATTGGATTAATTGTAGTTTTCATTTTACCAGGCATGCCTTTAATCTTAAAACTAACTCCAAACAAACCTTCACCAATGTCTTTTGGAATTATGATTTTACCGATTACGGGGATTTTTGATAAGAGTTTATTTAAATTTTTGGCCGGAACTAAAGTGCCCCTCAAACTTGTTAATCCATTTTGTTCTTTATAACCTTCCATTAAAACAGATATGCTTGGACCTACAGCATAAAGTTCGTTCAACTTTAAAAACCCCTTATTAGTAGACATTTTAATGTCCAATTTTTCAAAAGATAAACCCTCTCCTTCTGCTAAATCTGCAAGCCCCCCAAAATCAGCAAGAGATAATAATTTTACTACACCTGGAGCATTTACAACTTTAAAATTATCAATCACTAAAATAGAAGAAGACGAGTTCTTCTCAATTATTGAAGAAAATGTTAAAACGCCGTCTGTTAAGCCTTTGAAAAAACTATATTCCGATAATAGCGGCTGAGGTAAATCTGAATAAACTTCCAAAAATTTTCTATTGTTTTTATTATCACTTTTCATTGAAATATCTAAAAATTTATTATTACCAAAGTCACCTTTAGAAGAAATTTTGATAAATTTTCCTTTTTCTATTACTCCTATTAATTTGAAGTTTATTAATTTTTTGGATAATGGTGTCTCAATATCTTTTATATCAATATCAACATCTTTATTTATTCTTTTTAAAATATTATGTTTCGATTTCTGATTTAAATATTTATTTAAATTTTTTGCGTCATATCTACTACCGTTGATAATAATTTTTTTTCCAAATGTTAATGTAAAATCATTTTTTAAATCATTGTCATGAAAAGTTTTTACCTTAATTTTTTTTAGTGAAACAATGTCCTTTTTATTTATNTTGAGCTTTTCAATAAAAATNNGANTTTTATNTTCAGTATATTCNAAATTTTTNATATCTATCATGTCTNTTTTGGTNTGGANNGTAAAATTTATATTAGCAATTTTATTTTCATTTTTTTTGTAATTGATAAANTCGATNTTAAGTATTTGAGAAAATTTAAAATTTAAATCTATCTTTGTATTTTCTTTTAAAAAATCNCTCTTTAAATCATATTTTTGATAATTTTTATCNTCGATACTGTATAGTCCATTTGAGTAAATNTAATTTTTGTTATCTGANCTATATCTGACTTCAAAATTAGAATTTCTAAAATTTAAATTATCTATTTCTTTTTCCAGAAGAGAACTCATTATAGGTTTGCTAAACTTCAAAAGTGAGTTGTTGACTTTTCCTTTATTNGAATAATTATAGCCAATTACCTTAAAAGTTTTATCAAAAGTTACATCTAAAAAATTATTTAGTTCAGCATTAAAATTTGAGTCTTGGTCAATGAAATTTNTGTTACTTAATATTGGTTTATAATAAGCAATATTTTTTTTGTTAAGATCTATATCAGTTACAAAATCAGATTTTAAATTTATTTCTTTGTTTCTTTTTATCTGTAAATTGCCATCTTTAATTATTAACCCATCTGTTTTGCTTTTAACATTTTTTATAAGGATGTCGGATGAGTCNGCNAAAAAATTAAAACTTGTATCTTTTAAAACTAAATCATTTACAATATTGCNACTCATTTCTTTTATTTCTCCCTTAGCAATAAAATTGTCTATTTCTAAATTTTCTTTAAAAAATATCTCTAAATTTACAGTAAGTTTTCCTTCTTTTACCTTATTTATTATTAAGCTATTTAAGTTAGATGGTTTTGTTTTAATTATGATTTTTTTTAGTTGATCAATATTAATTTCTTCAGATGATACATTAATTTTGTCTACCTTCGATTTCGACTTAATAAATGAGTAAAAATTTAAATAAACTTTGATATTTGAAATTGGAATAGTAAGATTTTTAAATGTTAATTGTGGATTTTTTGTTTCTACAAATAAATTAAAATTTTTAATATCAAATTTAAATTTTACTTTTTTTAGCTTCAATGAAATATTTCTATTATTTTCATTAGCTTTGCTTGAAATAACTTCATTAAACCTGTTGGTTTCAAAACCAAAGGTGGATAATATTAAAATTAAAGAGACTAATAATAAAAATAATACAAAAATTGAAGTAAAAAATAATTTTTTCATTACTTGTTTATAATTCCTGCTTCAATAAATTCATCGATATTTCCATTTAAAACATCATTTGGATTNGTNTTTTCTACTTTGTTTCTTANATCTTTAACTAGTTGATATGGTTGTAAAATATATGATCTGATTTGNTGTCCCCAACCAATATCTGTTTTTGAATTTAATTCTTTTTGATTTTCTGTTTCCCTTTTTTGTATTTCATGTTCATAAAGTCTTGCTTTCAACATTTTATAACAAGTTTCTTTATTTTTATGTTGGGATCTTTCATTTTGGCATTGCACTACAATTTTTGTCGGCAAATGGGTTATCCTAACAGCGCTATCTGTTGTGTTAACATGCTGTCCTCCTGCGCCACTTGATCTATAGGTATCAATTCTTAAATCTTTTTCATCAATCTGAACTTTTATATCATCTTCAACTGCAGGATAAACCCAAACACTCGCGAAACTAGTATGTCTTCTTGCGCCACTATCAAAAGGTGAGATTCTAACAAGCCTATGAACACCAGACTCACTTTTCATTAGTCCATATAGATAATCACCACTTACCTTTAAAGTTGAAGATTTAATACCTGCTTCTTCACCTTTATGCTCGCTAATAAACTCATACTTAAATTTTTTTTTATCAAACCATTTAAGATACATTCTTCTTAACATATCAGCCCAATCTTGACTTTCCGTACCCCCAGCTCCAGCATGTATCTCAAGATAAATATTAAAGTCATCATTTTCTCCTGAAAGAAAACAATTTATTTCATTTTTTTTTATTTTTTTTATTAAATCAGTAATTTTTTCATTACAATCTTGAATGATTTCTTCGTTTTTTTCCTCTAAAGCTAATTTATAGAGATCTCTTAAGTTTTTAATTTCGTTAAAACAAATATTAAATGAGTCTAAAATATCCTCATAAATTTTTTTTTCTTTTACTGTTTTTTTGGCTTTTGATTTATCTTTCCAAAAGTTTTTGCTTAAAAGTGTTTTTTCTAATGCTTTTAATTTATTTTCAATATTGTTTTTTTCAAAGATACCCCCTTATATTATTCAAAGTCTTATCAGCAAGTATCAGTTTATTTTCAAAGTTTTGCATTAGTAAAATTGTCTATATTTAATTAGTTTATCATAACTATCGGTTGAGATTAATTTGTTATTATCAATGTTGTTAATATCTTTAGCTTTTAAAGCTTCGATAATTGTGTTCTTTTCACCCAATGATGATTTTAATCCTGTGTCATAGTTTAAGGATGTTAAATATATTCCCTCAGGAATTCTAAATTCTTGAAAATCTTCTTTATAAAGGGCGTTTTTTACAAAATTTTTAAAAATCGGAAGAGCTGCTTTTGATCCAGTTTCATACCTGCCTAAGGTTTTTGGATTGTCAAACCCAACATATACGCCAATTACTAAATTTGAAGTAAAGCCAACAAACCAAGCGTCAAAATTGTTATTTGTCGTACCAGTTTTACCTGCTAACGGAACTTTTAAATCTTTTAATTTTTTTGCCGTGCCTCTTTTTACAGCTCCCTCCAAAATTGAGGTCATTTGATAAGCTGTTTCCTCACTAAATACAATTTCATCTTTGTGCTCAATAACAGGAAAATCATCGGAACTATGTAAAAACTTATCACAACCCAAGCATTTTTTATTCTCTAATTTAAATATTGTTTTTCCTCTTCTGTCTTGAATTCTGCTAATTAAGTTGGGAGTCACTTTTTTACCACCGTTAACAAATGAGGCGTACGCTGAAGTTAGGTTTATCAAAGATGTTTCTGCTGATCCTAACGAAACAGATAGTAATTCTGGTATATCATCATAAATCTCTAGTTTATTAGATAAACTTAAAATTTTATTTAATCCTAAAGCTTTTGCTATTCTAACTGTCATTAAATTTCTTGAGTACTCTATTCCTTTTCTGAGTGTGGATGGTCCATAGAATTTTTTTCCATAATTTTCAGGTTTCCAGTCTTTTAAGCCAACTCCTTGGCTTTCAACGAAAGGTGCATCTAAAACTATAGAATTTGGAGAGTAGCCGTTTTCTAAAGCAGCTGCATATACAATTGGTTTAAATGCTGAACCTGGCTGTCTTTTAGCCTGAGTAACTCTATTAAATTCACTTGATTTAAAATTAAAACCACCTACTAGGGCTTTTACGTCTCCTGTATATGCATCTATAGCCACAATTCCTCCATTAACCTTAGGATATTGTTTTAAATTCCAAGCATTATTTTCTTTTTTTACAAAAATAAGATCACCTACAGCAAACCGATCATTAATAGTTTTTTTATTTGGAATAGCCCACTTAATTCTCTGTAAAGAAATATTGTTTGTAAAACCTTTTAATGTTTTAAACTTTATACCTTTTTCATTAAGTTCTAGAATTTCAGCTTTTTTCCAATTTAAAGTTGGGTCTATCTTTAAATCATCTAACTTTTTCTGCCAATTAGAATCTTTTAATTTATTAGTGATTGCTCCCCTCCACCCATGCCTTTTATCGTAAGCCTCGATACCATTTCTTAAAGAATTAATTCCTTGTATCTGATAATCTATGTCTAAAGGAGTTCTAATGGATAACCCTTCGGAATATAATGTTTTAAATCCATATTTTTCTTTTATAGATCTTCTAACTTCCTCTGTATATGAGTTCGCTTCATTTAAAATTTCAATTTTTCTTCTTTTTAAAATTATTTTTGAATTTTTAAATTCTTTAANNTCATCTTTGGAAATATAATTATTATTTTCNAGATTTTGTAGAACTAAATTTCTTCTGAATTTTGCAACNTCTGGATATCTAAANGGATCATACCTGCTTGGTGCTTTAGGTAAAGCGGCTAATAAGGCGGCTTCAGTATAATTTAAGTCTTTAACAGATTTATCAAAATACTCTAAACTTGCTGCTGCTATTCCATAAGTTCCTTGACCTAAATAAATTTGGTTTAAATATAGCTCTAATATTCTTTCCTTTGAATATGCTCTTTCTATTCTAAAAGCTAATATTGCCTCTTTTATTTTTCTATTTAAAGAAACTTCGTTGGTAAGTAAAAAATTTTTAGCNACTTGCTGGGTAATAGTAGAGGCACCTTCTAATCGTTTATTTGCCGTTATATTCTTTAAATTTTTAAGCAAGGCTCTAACTATACCTTTGGCATCTACTCCTGGATGATTAAAAAANTTTTTGTCTTCGGCAGATAAAAATGAATTAATCACTTTTTTTGGAATCGACTCAAATGGTATAAATAATCTTTTCTCTATTGCATACTCTGCAATTAATTTTCCATCCCCAGAATAGACTCTGCTTGAGATAGGTGGTTGATAATTGGACAATTTTTTGTAATCAGGCAAACCTATAGAAAAATACCAAAGTGTAGAAAAGGCAAAAAATAAACAAATTATTGTAAAAATAATTAAAAACTTTATTGAAAAATTTATGAATTTAAACATTCGAAATAATCTCATTTTAAATAGTTTAATTAATAAAATTTGGCTATCTTAGGGCATAATAATCTGATTTTAATACTATTATAAGTGCAATTAANGATAAAATTGTATACTATCTTNATATGTCAAAAGTAAAAATTACAAATTTCAACAGATTAAAAGGAATCCCATTAAAATGGAAAAAAATTTATATATCGATGCATCGCATCCAAATGAAACTCGTATCGTTCTTAAGTCTAACTCCTCAATTGAGGAATATGAATTTGAAGATAAAAATAAATTAAACTTCAAGAATAATATTTATCTAGGAACCATCAGTAGAGTAGAGCCTTCTCTTCAAGCGGCTTTTGTTAATTTTGGAAGGGTAAGGCATGGCTTTTTAGCTTTTAATGATATTCAGTCTGACTATTATCAGATTCCTTCAGAAGACAAAGAAAAGATTAAATATGCAGAGGAAAAGATAAGAGAAGATTTAAAGAATAAAGCTTTAGAAGATATTCCTAATGAAAAAAATACAGACAAGTTATCGGAGGCGAACGGTGAGGAAAAAAATTTAGTTAAAAATGTTGATGAAGTAAAAAAGGAGTACAGAGAAGAATTAAAATCTTCTTACGGTCTTAAAAGATACAAAATTCAGGAAGTTATAAAACCTGGNCAGGTTATATTGATACAAGTTATAAAAGAAGAGCGTGGCCAAAAAGGAGCGGCTCTAACAACATTTATCTCTTTAGCTGGAAAATATATAGTTTTGATGCCTAATACTCCAAAAGGTGGAGGNATATCCAGAAAAATTTTCAATTCTTCTGATAGACAAAAAATTAGAGGTATTCTNAATCAAATTGAAATACCCAAAAGTATGGGCGTAATTGTTAGAACCGCAGGTGCTAATAAAACAAAAAATGAAATAGAAAAAGATTTTGAAAATACTCTAAAAACATGGGAGGACATAGGAGAAAAGGCTTTAAATTCTAACGCTCCATCTTTGGTATATGAAGAGGGAGATATCATTAAACGTACTTTAAGAGATACTTACGATAATGANACAAAGAATATTTATATAGATGGAAATGAAGCTTATCAAAAGGCAAANAAATTTATGAANGAATTAATGCCNAAAAACGTCAAAAATATNAAGAAGTATAGAGGAAAAATTCCTCTGTTTCATGATGCAAATATTGAAAAAGAGTTAAACAATATTTTTGAACCTAGGGTAAAATTAAAATCTGGAGGNTATTTAATTATCAATCCAACGGAGGCTCTNGTTGCGATAGATATAAACTCCGGGCAATCAACAAAACAAATTAATATTGAAAAAACTGCACTTAATACAAATCTCGAAGCAGCTGAAGAAATTTCTCGTCAAATAAAAATAAGAGACTTATCAGGTTTAATTGTTATTGATTTCATTGATATGATGAATTTTTATAATAGGCGTATGGTCGAAAAAAAGATGAGAGAAAGNATTAGAAAAGATAGGGCTAGAATTCAGGTAGGAAGAATTAGTAATTTTGGGTTACTTGAGATGACTAGACAAAGGCTGAGAGAAGCTTCAGTTAACTGGGAAACTATTTTGTCCTTAGAGTCTTTTGCTCAAAAAATTATNAAGAAAATTGAACTTTTGGCATTTAATAGTAAAGTAAAAATTATCAAAGCNCACATTCCTGAGAAAGTAAAATTATATATTGAAAATAAGCTGTTTAAAGAAATTGANTACTTNCAAAAAAAATACTTACTNAAAATTAACTTCTTAAGTGACTCTAATTTAGTCATACCTGAGTACAAAATAGAACTTGCAAATAAATCAAAAAAAGTAATTAGCAAAGTTCAAAATATAAATGAAATAGATATTGTTGAAAAACATTCTTTAAAATATGATAAAAAGAATTTCAAAGATGANTCTAAANCAANTACAAAAAAAANAAAAAAAACAAAAATTTTAAAAAAGAAAAATAAAGGTCCAAGGACATTGTGGGTCAGAAGAAAAAAAAAGTCTTAAATTAAACCATCAGATGGGGAACTTGGCGTAGCGAAGTAGTTTTTTTTCATTCTACCTGCTAGATAGGAGTCTCTTCCAGAAATAACTGCATTTTTAAAAGCTCTTGCCATCTTTATTGGATTTTTTGAATTAGCAATAGCACTGTTAATTAATACACCATCGCATCCCATTTCCATCGCAATAGTTGCGTCAGAAGCTGTTCCAATTCCAGCGTCAACAATTACCGGCACTTTTGATTGTTTGATTATTAAAGATATGTTTACTTTATTTTGTAAACCTAAACCGGACCCAATCGGTGAAGCCAAAGGCATAATTGCAGATGCACCACAATCTTCAAGTTTTTTAGCTAATAAAGGATCATCGGTGCAATAAACCATAACTTTAAAACCCTCTTTAACTAATATCTTTGTTGATTTAATTGTTTCAATCATATTTGGATATAAAGTCTTTTTATCGCCTAAAACTTCTAATTTTACTAATTTCCAACCTCCCATTTCTCTAGCAAGTCTTAAAGTTCTTAACGCTTCATTGGACGTAAAGCACCCAGCGGTATTAGGTAAATAAATTATTTTTTTTGGATTTAAGTAATCAGTTAAGATTGGTTTTCTTTTATCAAGAATGTTGATGCGTCTTACTGCTACTGTAACCATATCTGCACCGGACTCTTTGACTGCTTTGGCTGTTTCTTTAAAATTTTTATATTTTCCGGTACCAACAATAAGTCTAGACTTTAATCTTTTATTAGCAACTTTGAAGGTATCTTTTTTCAAACTAGCCCCCTCCAATAAAGTGTACTACTTCTAATTTGTCGTTATTTTTTAGAAATTTTTTTTTATAGTTTGATTTAGGAACGATAATTCCATTGTGTTCTATAGCCACTTTTTTGTTGTTAAGTTTAAATTTTTTTAATAATTCATAAACAGTAGCTTTGGGTTTTATATCTACTTTCTTTCCATTTAATTGTATTTTTGCCATAATTGAGTTAATTAAATAAATTATAAAATAAA
>PAFH01000014.1 GCA_002704145.1 Pelagibacteraceae bacterium
GAAAAAAATTAGGTGATACAGAATTAACAGACACTATGATTAAAGATGGTTTGTGGGATGCTTTTCATGGTTATCATATGGGCGTAACAGCTGTTCTGTTTGCAGATGTAATAATTATTTCCTTTTTCATAATTTTTTAAAACTTACATTTATTAATATTACTTTCAATTTATATTTTTTTATCATTTGATTGAGATAATGCAATTGTAATAGCCATTACTAAAAATATGTATGTGGCATTAGCGGTTGTAAAAAAACTACCAGATGTTTTAAAAGGAAATATTTCAGCCAAAAAAAGAAACATAAAAGGAATTATAATATTATTATTTTGAAGATTATCTTTTATTAAATATTTCCTTATAAATGTATCATAAATCACTAAACCAAAAATAATGGAGAGTATTAAAAAACCAACTAAACCTAACTCAGATAATATCTCCAAATAATAATTATGAGGATGATTAGCACAATTTATTACTATTTTTACGCATCTTTGTGGAAAAGATTTGATACCTCCTCCAAAAAATTTACTTTCTTTCCAAGTTTCGTACCCAGAATAAAATTCTTTAAAATGAGTATTAAATACAGGATCACTAAAATCTTTTTCGGAGCTGATTACTGCAGAGAATATTTTAGTAGATTTTGTTAAAAAGTTATTAAAATGGACATAAGAACTTGGTTTAAATTTAAAAACAAAAATTAAAACTAAAGAAGAAATAATTATAAAGTGTAACAAGTATTTTCTAGACTTGTTCTCAAGAATTAGTATTAAAGATAAAATCATTAATAGTAAAAAAAAAGGCATTCTATTTCCAGCTATCAGAGCACCAAATAATACCAATATGATTAAAGTAGCTGAGAAAATTTTAAAAATATTCTTGTTTTTAAAATTATAAAAAAGAGGAACAAGAAAAAATAAAAAAGGTGAAAATCTTTGCAAATATGATCCAGCTATCCATTCATCACCGAATGGCCCTGATAGCATTCTTATATAGGCAGAATCATACCCAAAAATATCCTTCCCAAAAGTGAGTTGAATTATTAAATCTATGCAAACAAATAAAGCACTCAGCCCTGCAGAAGTAAAGAAAAATTTAAAATTTATAATTTCCTTTAAAACTAAAAATCTTATTAAAAAATAAAAAAATAAAAATCTTAAGTAAGTGAGCGTTTTAGTTATCACTTTAAATTCTACAGCACTACTCTCGTAATAATAATTATATAAATTATTTGTGATGCCTATTATTAAAGTATAAAGAAAAAATACAATTATAATTTTGTCTATAAACACTAATTTTATCTTAAATATCTCGAATTTGTAAAAGATAGCACCTATAATAATGAAAAGTATAATATTAAGGTTTATTATCAGATTGCCTGCGATAAAACTAATTGGTATAAGAAAAAATAGTAAATTTATAAAATTTGTTTTATTTAATTTTTGAAATAGCATAAGTAAGACGATTATTAATTATAAATAACATATAATACAAACTTATTTTTATAAATTTTTTCTTATTCATTGCGCCTGTAGCTCAACTGGATAGAGCGCTTGGCTACGGACCAGGAGGTTCTGGGTTCAAATCCTAGCAGGCGCACCAATATTAATAATTTTGAAATAATCTTTAAATTAAGTATAGTTAAGATAATGAAATTCTTTTACAATTTATCTTTACAAAAAAGTGTCGTATTTTTTTTTATCATTGTAGGTATTATTCTCTTAATTTTATCATTTTTATTATGATATGTACGATACTGCAAGAATAACTATTCCTAAAATTAATCTATAGATAACAAATATTTTAAGGCTAAAGGTTTTTAAAAATTTTAAAAAATATTTTATTGTTACTAACGAAAAAAAAAACGAAAATAAAATTGAAAATAACATAAGTAGCGAAAACTCAAAATTTTCAGATATTATCAAATTATTTACACCATACAATGAAACTGCAGCTAATGTCGGTATTGAAATTAGAAAAGATATAGTGGCAGCATCATACCTTTTAAACTTTAAAAATCTTGCACCAGTTATCGCAATACCTGATCTACTTACACCTGGAATTAATGATAAAATTTGGAAGAGTCCGATTATAATTGCATTTCTTAATGTAAAATCGTTTTGAATAATTTTTTTTGATTTTACTTTGTCACTTACGTAAAGCAATATACCAAAAATAATAGTCATCCAACCAATTATTTTTATATTACGGAATTGGTCCATCAAATTAAATTTTACTAAAATATAACCAACAAAAATGACTGGAATTGAACTTATAAAAATTTTTATAAACAAATCTTTGTTTTTAATGAAATTAAATATTTCATTATGAAAATAAACAATGACAGCAAAAAATGACCCTATATGTAGACTTACATCTATTTGTAAACTTTGGTTATTGAATTGAAAATATTTTGAAACTAGAATTAAGTGAGAGGAGGAACTTATTGGTAAAAACTCAGTAATTCCTTGAATCAAAGATAAAATGATAATTTCAATCATTAAAAAATTATTATAATTTTAGAGTGTTTATTTGATGACATTCAAATGCATAGCAGGTATGCAAAAATTATCCAATATTTATTGGAGTTTCTTATATAATAGGTAAACTTTATTTACCTAAAAAAACTATTAATTTAGTTTAATTAGCTTATTTTCGTTAAAATTATGAGTAAAAAACTTTTAAAATTTGTAGATTTAAATAAGGAGACACCTACTAAGAGGGATATTCAAAATAGGCGCGGTGATTTTAATGAGATTTACGATCAGTATATTGGCGCTAAAGCAAACGAGCAATCTAGTAGATGTTCTCAATGCGGAATTCCCTTTTGTCAAATTCATTGTCCATTGAGTAACAACATTCCTGATTGGCTGAAACTTACTGCCGAAGGAAGATTAAAAGAAGCATATGAAGTTTCACAGAGCACAAACAATATGCCCGAGGTTTGTGGAAGAATTTGCCCTCAAGACAGATTATGCGAAGGAAATTGCGTAATAGAACAATCAGGTCACGGTACTGTAACAATTGGCTCAATTGAAAAATATATTTCAGACACTGCTTGGGAAAAAGGGTGGGTAAAACCAATACAAATCAAAAAACAACTTAAACAATCAATAGGAATTATTGGTGCAGGACCAGCAGGAATGGCTTGTGCAGAGGAACTAAGAAAATCTGGTTATCAAGTTACAATATATGATCGTTATGACAGACCGGGAGGGCTGCTAATTTATGGTATACCAAATTTTAAATTAGAAAAATTTGTAGTTGAAAGAAGAACGAAGCTCTTAAAAGAAAGTGGAATTAAATTTGTTCAAAATTTTGAAGTAGGTAAGAATAAGACTTTAGACGAATTAAGAAAAGAACACGATGCAGCGTTAATAGCTACAGGTGTTTACAAGGCTAGGGAAATAGAAATACCTGGCTCAAACTTAAAAAATATTTTTCCTGCTATGGAGTTTTTGACAGCATCAAATAAAAAAGGATTAGGTGATAGTGTTGATCTTTTTGATAATGGAACTTTAAATGCTGAAGGAAAAAACGTTGTTGTTATAGGTGGAGGAGATACAGCGATGGACTGCGTAAGAACTGCTATAAGACAAAAAGCTAAATCTGTTAAATGTTTGTACAGAAGAGATAGAGAAAATATGCCTGGGTCTGCAAGAGAAGTAGGGAATGCTATTGAAGAAGGAGTGGAATTTATTTGGTTAAGTAATCCAAAAAGATTTTTAGGAGCCACAAATGTTGAGCAAGTGGAGGTTTTGAAAATGGAATTAGGTGAGCCAGATGCCTCTGGTAGAAAAAAACCAACTGTTAAATCTGGATCTGAGTTTAAATTACCAGCGGATTTAGTTATTAAATCTCTCGGATTCGATCCAGAAAACTTGCCAAAACTATTTAATTCGAATGAATTAGCAGTCTCAAAATGGGGTACAATTAAAATAGATTTAACTAGTATGCAAACTAATTTAAATGGAGTATTTGCTGCTGGAGATATTGTAAGAGGTGCATCACTAGTCGTTTGGGCGATAAAAGATGGAAGAGACGCAGCCCAACAAATAGAAAAATTTTTAAGAGATAAATTAAAAAAAAGTATTAAAGCTGCATAATCTAAAATGAATAGATACGAAAAAAATAAAAATCTTCTTTCAAAAAATTTTTCATACAATGAATCTATGGAGCACGATGCTTGTGGTGTTGGAATGATAGCAGCAACAGATGGAAAAAAATCAAGGAAAATTGTTGAATATGGTATTGAGGCGCTTAAAGCTATTTGGCATAGAGGGGCGGTTGATGCTGATGGAAAATCTGGTGATGGTGCTGGTATTCAAATAGAAATAGCTCCTAGTTTTTTCAAGGAAAAAATTACTGCAACCGGCCATACCTTAGATGAAACAAAAAGAATTTGTGTTGGAATGATATTTCTTCCAAGAACCAATTACAGCGATCAAGAAAAATGTAGAGAGATAATTGAGTCAGTGCTATTGGAGAACAATTACTCAATCTATGGATGGAGACAAGTACCATTTAATTCTAAAATCTTAGGGACCACAGCTGAATTAAGTAGGCCTGAAATAGCTCAAGTAATGTTTAAAAAAAACGAGAATTTAAATACTAACGATCTAGAAAGAAATTTATTTGAAGCAAGAAAAAAGATAGAAAAACTCGCTCGACAAAATCAACTTAAAAACTTTTATATTTGCTCATTTAGCTCAAGGTCAATAGTTTACAAAGGTATGTTTTTAGCCGAAATGCTTGCAGAATTTTACCCAGACTTAAATGATAAGAAACTGACTTCTAGATTTGCAATTTTTCATCAAAGATACTCTACAAACACATTTCCTAGCTGGGATTTAGCACAACCATTTAGGTCACTGGCACATAATGGAGAAATAAACACTTTAAAAGGTAACATTAACTGGATGAAAATTCATGAGCAAGACATGTCAAGTTCGCTTTTTTCTAATGTAAAAGATTTAAAACCCGTAATAAGAAGCACATCAGATTCCGGGGCCCTAGATAATGTCTTTGAATTGCTAATTCATTCTGGAAAACTAGCACCTTTAATTAAGCTAATGATGATCCCAGATGCTTGGTCTAAAAGAAGTAAAACTGTTCCTAAAAACCATCAAGATCTTTTCAATTTTCTTAATAGCACTATAGAACCATGGGATGGTCCAGCAGCAATTTGTGCTACAGACTCTAAGTGGGTTTTAGCGTCAACAGACAGAAATGGTTTACGACCTTTAAGATATGCCATTACCTCAGATAACTTATTTTTTGCAGGTTCAGAAACAGGAATGATTAATATTCCTGAAGAAAAAATTTCTGAAAAAGGTAAATTGGGACCTGGTCAAATAATTGCAATTGACCTTAAGCAAGGAAAACTTTTTAAAGATAAAGAAATAAAAGATTATCTCGCTAAGGATTATAAAAAATATAGTAAACAAATTATCGATTTAGAAAAAAAGATTTCCGCAAATAATGAAAAAGTGAAATTTAAAGGTGAGGATTTAAAAAAAAGACAATATTTGTCAGGACTAAGTGTAGAGGATTTAGAACTAATACTTCACCCAATGGCTGAGGAAGGTAAAGAGGCCTCGGGATCTATGGGCGATGATACTCCTATTGCAGTTCTATCTAGTCATTTTAGACCAGTGTCTCATTATTTTAGGCAAAATTTTAGCCAAGTAACAAACCCACCAATAGACTCTTTGAGAGAAAACAAAGTGATGAGTTTAAAAACGAGATTTGGTAACTTAGGAAACATTTTAGATTTTGATAATTTAACTGAAGAAAATATTTATGTATTAGATAGTCCAATTCTAACAAATTCTCAATTTGATAGGTTTTGTAAAATTTTTTCAAATAAAGTAAAATTTATTGACTGTACATTTGATATAAACTTCTCACTCAAAGAAAGAATAGAATTAATAAAAAAAGAATGTGAAACAGCAGTTAGAGAAGGAAGCTCTACTATAATATTATCGGATAAAAGAATATCATCTCAAAGAGCAAGTATACCCAGTATACTGTCAGTTGGTGCTGTGCATTCTCATTTGGTTAAAAATAGTTTGAGAGGCTATTGCTCTTTGAATGTTGAATGTTCCGATGCTTTAGATACTCATTCATTTGCAGTTTTAATTGGTGTAGGAGCTACAACAATTAATCCTTATTTAGCAATTGATAGTATTTATCAAAGATTTGAAAAAAAATTATTTGGTAAATCAGATTTTGAAAATTGTGTAAGTAAATTTAAGAAATCTATAGATTCAGGATTATTAAAGATAATGTCTAAGATGGGAATTTCAGTCATTAGCTCATACAGAGGTGGATGTAATTTTGAGGCAGTTGGTTTAAGTAGAGCGATAGTATCTGACTATTTTCCTGGAATGTCATCAAGAATATCAGGAATAGGAATTATTGGAATAGAAAAGAAAATTAAAGAATTACATAAAAAATTTTTAAATAAAAATATTTATACTTTACCTATTGGAGGACTTTACAGATATAGAAAAAGTGGGGAAGATCATCAACATCAAGGAAGCTTAATTCACCTGTTACAAAGTGCAGTAGGGAAAGGTTCTTATGAAATTTACAAAAAATATTCGACGGGTATTCAAAATTTACCCCCAATTAATTTAAGAGATTTGTTGGAATTTAAAGATAAAAAAAAACCAATTGATATTAATTTAGTTGAACCAGTCGAAGATATACTAAAACGATTTGGAAGCGGAAGTATGTCACATGGAGCATTATCAGCAGAAGCTCATGAAGTTCTCGCTATAGGCATGAATAGAATTAAAGGTGCCTCTTGTAGCGGTGAAGGAGGAGAAGACGCTAAAAGGTTTAAAACTCTAAAGAATGGTGACTCAGCTAATTCTAGGGTAAAACAAATAGCTTCAGCAAGATTCGGTGTAACAGTCGACTATTTGAATAATGCGAACGAAATAGAAATTAAAATGGCGCAAGGCGCAAAACCTGGAGAAGGCGGACAACTACCTGGTTTTAAAGTAACAAGTGAAATAGCAAGGTTAAGACATTCAACGCCTGGAGTAACTTTAATCTCCCCACCTCCTCATCATGATATTTATTCTATAGAGGATTTAGCTCAATTAATTTATGATTTAAAACAAATTAATCCAAAAGCTAGAGTTAGTGTAAAACTGGTTGCGTCTACAGGAATAGGAACAATAGCCGCTGGGGTAGCTAAAGCTAAAGCAGATATAATTTTAATATCTGGTCATTCAGGAGGAACTGGTGCTAGCCCTCAAACAAGCATTAAATATGCTGGGGTACCGTGGGAAATGGGGCTAACAGAAGCAAACCAAATATTAACTCTTAATAACCTAAGACACAAGGTAACACTAAAAACTGATGGAGGAATAAAAACTGGTCGAGACATTGTGATCGCAGCAATGATGGGTGCTGAAGAGTATGGTCTGGGCACATCTTCTTTAGTAGCAATGGGCTGCATAATGGTGAGACAATGTCATTCGAATACATGTCCAGTTGGAGTTTGTAGTCAAGATAAGTTATTAAGGGAAAAATTCACTGGAACACCTGAAAAAGTAGTTAATTTATTCTCTTTTGTAGCTATGGAAGTACGCGAAATACTATCTAATCTTGGTTATAAATCTATTAATGAAATAATTGGCAGGACAGATTTATTATCCCAAGTAAATAAAGGTTCTTCTAACTTAGATGATTTAGATTTGAATCCTCTTTTAGTTCAAGCTGATCCAGGGAATAACCCGACATATTGTAAAGAAAGAATAATAAATAGAGTTCCTGAAGCTTTAGATGAAAAAATTTGGTCAGATATTGAGAACAAGATAGACATTTCCAAAAAAAATAAATTTGAGTATGATATAAAAAATACATTTAGGTCTGTAGGGACTAGATTATCTCACTATATTTATAAAAAATTTGGTAAAGATAAACTCACACAAGACACAATTAATTTAACACTAAAAGGATCAGCGGGTCAGTCTCTAGGTGCTTTTTTAACTACTGGTATTAAATTGATAGTTGAAGGTGATACAAACGATTATGTTGGAAAAGGATTATCAGGAGGAAATATAATAGTAAGACCTAGAAAAGAAAGTAAGCTAAAATCTAATGATAATACGATTATTGGGAACACGGTTCTGTATGGAGCGACTTCTGGAAAATTATTTGCCTCTGGTCAAGCTGGTGAAAGATTTGCTGTTAGAAACTCAGGGGGATTAGCGATTGTTGAAGGTTGTGGTGCGCATGGTTGTGAATATATGACGGGTGGTGCTGCTATAATTTTAGGTCCAATCGGAGATAATTTTGGCGCAGGTATGACAGGTGGAATGGCTTTTGTTTATGATGAAAAAAATACTTTTGAAAAATTTGCTAATCCATCATCTATTATTTGGCAGCCTGTAGAAACTGAATATTGGAAAAGGTATCTAAAAAAAATGATCATAGAGTTTTATAATGAAACAAAATCAGTGGTTGCAAATAAGATTATTATAGATTTCGAGAATGAACTAAATAAATTTATACAAGTTTGCCCTATAGAAATGTTAGATAAACTTGAGCACCCCATTTCAACAAAAGAACTCAAATTTAAGTTGGCTTAATGATAAAAGAAAATAAATTTTTTTTCTTTGGTTTTGGTCAAACAGCTAAATATTTTATAGAAGAATTAATCCACTCCAAAATAAAATTTAAATTCTGCGCAACAAATACTAAAAAAACTAATATTTCTTATTTTAAAAAAAGAAAATTTACATCTTTTAAATTTCAAGATGATAAATTTGATGTTAATCTTTTGAAGAAACTTTCAGAGGCAAACTTTATATTGGTATCAATACCCCCTAAAAAAAAAAAAGATCTAGTTTTACAAAACTTTAAAGATCACCTGAAAAAGATAAAATTTAAAAAAATAATTTATCTATCCGCAACTAGTGTATATGGAAACCACAATGGTAAATGGGTTAATGAAAACTCTAAGTTAAAAGGAAGAACAATTTTTGGATTACAAAGAAAAATTGTTGAAAAAGAATGGTTTAAAATAGGAAAGGAACATAACTTAGATATAAATATTCTAAGAGTTTCAGGAATATATTCAAAAGAAAATAATGTTCTAAAAAAGATTCAAAAAAAACCGATTTTTGTTAAAGAAAAAAAGTATTTTTCTAGAATAAGAGTTGAAGATCTAGCACTTATTGTTAAAAAACTGTTTTTTTCATCTAGTAGATCATTAATATTAAATGCTTCAGATGACGAACCTGCCAGCAACATAGATGTAGCTATTTATGCAGCAAAATTACTAAAGATAAATTCGATACAACCAGTTTCTATAACAAGTTTTAAAAACAAATTTATTAAAGAATTTTACAAAGACTCTAAAAAAGTAAGTAACAAAAGAATGAAAAATAAACTCAAAATTAGATTAAAGTATCCAACATACAAACAAGGACTAAAGAATATTATCAATAATTTTACCTAGATGATTGTTAATTTTTTTAAGTGTTTTAACATCAGAAAGACTATGATCACCTTTTTTGATTAAAAACAGTGATTTATTTGCGTTTTTAAAAATCCTTAATACCTTTTTTGAAAAAGAAACTGGAACAACTTCATCTTTTTCTCCATGAAACATTGAAACTTGAGTCTCAAGTAGAATTTTTTTTGAAAAAACTTTATTTTTTCTTCCATCTTGAATTAGTTGATATGTTATAGGGTATTTATATTTACCTTTTTCTATTGTAGCTATTTTATTTTCTCTAATTTCATTTTTTATTTTTTTTGGAAACTTATTCCACATTAGTCTAGTTAAAAATTCTGGTGCTGATCCAATACCTACAAATGCTTTTATTTGTTTACTAAAATATTTGAATTGATTAAGTGCTATCCATGCTCCCATACTAGACCCAATTATTATGAAATTATTTTTTTTAACAATCTTCTTAATTATTACTTTTACATTATTTGTCCATATACTTATGTTTCCATCAATAAATTTTCCCGAAGATTTGCCATGACCTAAATATTCTAAAGCTAGGAAACCAAGTTTTCTTTTAATAGCAAACCTTTTAAAAGATTGTGGTTTTAAGCCCTCAATATCTGACATAAAACCTGGTAAAAAAATTATATAAAGTTTATTTTTGTAATAATTGTCAATATATCTTAGCTTTTTGGTCTTAGAAATTTTTAAATACTTAAATTTTTTCATAAAGGTTATAAGTTATATTTGTTAATATATAACAATTAATATGGCATCTAAAATAAAAGTTTTACAAGTTATTCCTGAGCTAGGATATGGAGGAGCCGAAACAGGTTGTTATGATGTTGCCCATTACTTAGCAGAGAAAGAATGTAAATCTTACATAGCTACATCAGGTGGGCAATTAATTAAATTTGTCAAAAAGAAGAAAGTAACAATCTTTCGTTTGCCAGTACATTCGAAAAATCCAATTCTAATGTTATTTAACACAATTATTTTACTATTTATAATTTTGATAAATAATATTAATATAGTCCATGCAAGAAGTAGAGCGCCTGCTTGGTCATGTTATTTAGCTTGCTTAATTACTAGAAGAAATTTTGTAACTACTTTTCATGGCACTTATAGTATTAAAAGCAAATTAAAAAAATTTTATAATAGTATAATGTTACGTTCAAAACTCACAATTGCTGGTTCAAATTTTATTTTTAATCACATTAATGAAAACTATAATGAATATTTAAATTCAAAAAAAAAATTAAGAGTAATATTTAGAGGAATAAATCTTGATTATTATAATCAAAAAAATATATCAGTTTTAAAACAAGAAAAATTAAAATCAGAGTGGCAGCTAGATTCTAATAAATTTACTATTTTACTACCAGGAAGACTTACAGCTTGGAAAGGTCAAGAACTTTTTATAGAGGCATTAAATATTTTAATTGAGGATTATAATAATAATAAATTTCAGGCGGTAATTTTGGGATCAGATCAAGGCAGAACTGTATACAAAAAAAAATTAATTAACTTAGTGCAAAGGTATGGGCTGAATAAGAAAATACAATTTATAAATCATTGTAAAGAAATGCCTTTAGCTTATTCTCTTTCTAATATAATTGTTTCAAGCTCAATTTTACCCGAGGCATTTGGAAGAGTCTCTGTAGAGGCACAAGCGATGGGTAAACCAGTAGTGGCAAGCAACATTGGAGGATCAAAGGAAACAATTTTAAAAGGAAAATCAGGTTTTTTATACAATCATGATGACCCAAGAGAACTTGCTAAAATTTTAAATGATGTTATGGAATTAGATCAAGAGTCATTAAATTTAATGGGAAGCGAAGGAAGAAAAAATATAACTAAAAAATTTGATGTAGAAGGAATGTGTGACTCTACTTTAAGAGAATACAAAAAATTAGTAAATAAATAAATGCCGGAAATTAAATTGTTAGATGGAAAAAAATTTGCTTTCTCAAAATCTATTGATGGTTTTGATATCATAAAAAAAATAAGTAAATCTCTTGAGAAATCAGCATTAATAATGGAGGTTGATGGTGAATTAAAAGACTTAAGTCATAAAATTATTAAAGATAGCAAAGTCAGGATTATTACATCAAAAGATAAAGAAGGCTTGGAAGTCATTAGACATGATGCAGCTCATATTATGGCTATGGCTGTTCAAGAACTTTATCCAGGCACGCAGGTCACTATTGGGCCAGTAATTGAAAATGGTTTTTATTATGACTTTGCAAGAACAGATCCTTTCACAAAAGATGATTTAAAAAAGATTGAAAAAAAAATGTCAGAATTAATTGATAAAAATCTAAAAACAAGGAGAGAGGTTTGGCAAAGAGAAGAAGCAATTAGTCATTTTAAAAAGATTGGTGAAAAGTATAAAGCTGAAATAATTGAGAGCATTCCAAAAACAGAGGAACTTTCAGTTTATCATCACGGTGATACTTGGCATGATTTATGTAGAGGCCCACATCTAGACTCTTCAGCTAAAATTGGAAAAGCCTTTAAACTCACAAAAGTTTCTGGCGCGTATTGGCGAGGAGATTCAAATAACGAGATGCTTCAAAGAATTTATGGTACATGTTGGAGCTCTAAAAAGGATTTAGATGACTATCTAAATAGATTAGAAGAAGCTGAAAAAAGAGACCATAGAAAACTTGGTAAAGAAATGGATTTGTTTCATTTTAGAGAGGAAAGTCCAGGTGCTGTATTTTGGCATGATAAAGGTTGGTTGCTTTTTCAAAGACTCGTTGAATACATGAGAGCAAAACAGAGACTTGCAGGCTATAAAGAGATAAATACACCAGAACTTTTAGATAAAACATTATGGGAAAAATCTGGTCACTGGGAAAAATTTGGTGAACATATGTTTACTTCTGAAACTCCCGACGAAAAAACATTTGCTATAAAACCTATGAACTGCCCGGGCTGTGTACAAATATTTAATCAAGGTTTAAAAAGTTATAGAGACCTACCTTTAAAATTGTCAGAATTTGGAAAAGTTCATAGATATGAACCTTCTGGGGCGTTACACGGACTTTTAAGAGTAAGGGCTTTTACTCAGGATGATGCGCATATCTTTTGTACAGAAGATCAAATAACTCAGGAATGTCTTTCAGTTACAAATTTAATTTTAGAAATATATAAAGATTTAGGATTTAAGAATGTAATATTAAAATATTCAGATAGACCAGAACAAAGAGTTGGAGATGATACTGTATGGGATAAATCAGAAAATGCATTATTAAAATCAATTAAACAATCAAAACTTGAATATACAATTAATAAAGGTGAGGGGGCTTTTTACGGCCCAAAAATAGAATTTGTTTTAAGAGACGCAATTGGCCGGGACTGGCAGTGTGGAACACTACAAGTCGATTTAAATCTACCCAAAAGACTTGGGGCTTCTTTTATTGACAAAGACGGAACAAAAAAAATTCCAGTGATGTTACATAGAGCTTTATTTGGATCATTAGAGAGATTTATAGGAATATTAATAGAAAATTATGCCGGAAAATTGCCTTTTTGGCTTTCGCCAGCACAAGCTGTAGTATGTCCAATAGCAGAAGAAAATCATGACTATGTAAAAAAATTATTTGAAGATTTATTTAAAGAAGGTATAAAATGCGAAGTGGATCTAAGAAACGAGAAGATAAATTACAAAGTTAGAGAACATTCTGTTGCGAAAATTCCTATGATACTTGTTTGTGGAAAAAAAGAGACAGAAAACAATACTGTTACCGTAAGAAGATTGGGATCTGACAAAAAAGAAACTATTAAAAGAGAAGAACTAATTAAAAATATGCATTTAGCAAACAAGCTCCCATTAAATTAATAAGTGTCTAATTTTAAACCAAACTATTTTCATAGAAGAAGTAAACCTCAAGGCCCTAAAGCTAATGAGAGAATCAGAGCTCTTGATGTTCAAGTAATTGGCAGCGATGGAGAGAATCTTGGACCTATGCAACTAAATAAAGCAATTGAACTAGCCAGGCAGGAAGGTCTTGATCTAATCGAAATTTCTCCAAATGCAAATCCACCGGTATGTAAAATTATGGATATGGGAAAATATAAATATGATTTACAAAAAAAAGCCAATCAAGCAAAAAAAAAACAGAAAATTGTTTCGCTTAAGGAAATCAAATTAAGACCGGGAACAGAAACTCACGACTATAATTTTAAAATTAAAAATGCAAAAAAATTTATTAGTAAAGGTGATAAAGTAAAATTTACGGTAAAATTTAAGGGAAGAGAGATGCAACACACCGAACTTGGAAAAAATTTAATGAATAGAATTATAGAAGAAACTAAGGAAATAGCAAAAGTTGAGAGCAAACCAAAATTTGAAGGAAGGCAAATGGTGATGATAATTCAACCTATCTAGATATAGATAATATCATCTTGTAAAGATTAATTAATAGCTATATAAAACCAAAATATTTATGCCTAAATTAAAAACAAAAAGCTCAGCAAAAAAAAGGTTTAGATTTACCGCTTCAGGCAAGATTAAAATGCCCCAGGCTGGAAAGAGACATGGAATGATTAAAAGAACAAATTCGCAAATTAGAAAACAAAGAGGTACTACGATAATGTCTAAGCAAGATACAAAAATTGTAAAATCGTATATGCCTTATAATCTTAGAGGATAAAATGGCTAGAACAAAACGTGGCGTAGTCAGTAGAGCTAAACATAAAAAAGTTTTAAAAACCGTTAAAGGTCAATACGGAAGAAGAAAAAATACTATCCGGATAGCTCGTCAAGCTATGGAAAAAGCTATGCAATATGCTTATAGGGATAGGAAAGCTAAAAAAAGAGAATTCAGATCACTTTGGATTCAAAGAATTAATGCAGGCGTTAGAGCTGAAGGGCTTACATATGCAAAATTTATTAGTGGTTTAGCTAAATCTAAAATAAAATTAGATAGAAAAGTATTAGCTGAGTTGGCCTATAATAATCCAGAAGTCTTTAAATCTGTAGTAAAAAAGGTTCAATCTTCCCTGGGTTAAAAGGGTCTTTGATTTAACATCAACTTAATATAAAAAATCAATATACCAGATGAGTGATTTAGATAAAATAAATTCTATTTTTAACGCTAAAATTGATTCTGTAAAAACTCAGGAAAATTTACAAAACATTAAAACAGAATTTTTTGGAAAGAATGGTTTAATTACAAAACAATTTAAAACCTTAGGATCAATAGAACCAGAAAAAAGAAAAGAATTTGCCTCTAATTTAAATAAGATAAAAGATGATTTAACTAATCAAATTGAACAAAAAAGCTTTGAAATAGAAAATATAGAAATAAACGAAAAATTAAAAAATGAAAAAGTTGATATAACTCTACCTATTCGACCTTATCAACAAGGAAAAATACATCCAGTTTCTCAAGTGATAGATGAAATTTCTTCAATTTTTTCTGAAATTGGTTTTTCCGTTGCTGAAGGACCAGATGTTGAAACAGAGTATAATAATTTTACAGCGCTTAATACACCCGAAGATCATCCTGCTAGAGACATGCACGATACTTTTTATTTAGAAAAAAATAAAAAATTATTATTAAGAACACATACTTCTCCGGTTCAAATCAGAACAATGTTAAATGGAAAGCCACCATTTAAAATTATTGTTCCTGGCAGAACATATAGATGTGATAGTGATCAAACGCATGCTCCGATGTTTCATCAATTAGAAGGCTTACACATAGATAGAAATATAACAATGGGTCACCTCAAAGGATGTTTAGATTACTTCATTAAAGAATTTTTTGAGGTCAAAAATGTTAATATGAGGTTTAGACCAAGTCATTTTCCATTTACTGAACCATCAGCAGAAGTTGATATTGGTTACAGAATAGAGGATAAAAAAATTGTAATCGGTGAAGGTGATAAATGGTTAGAAGTTTTAGGATGTGGAATGGTTCATCCTAACGTACTTAAAAATGCAAAAGTTGATTCAAAAAAATATCAAGGTTTTGCATTTGGAATAGGGATAGATCGTTTAGCTATGCTGAAATATGGAATTAATGATTTAAGGGCTTTTTTTGAAACTGATTACAGATGGCTAAGTCACTTTGGTTTTGATCCTTTAGATGTTCCCACTAACTATAGAGGTTTAAGTAAATGATTATCACTTTGCCATGGTTAAAAGAGCATTTGAAAACTAAAGCAAATGAAAATGAGATAATCGATAAACTTACATATATTGGTTTAGAGGTCGAGGGAGTGAAAGAGAATTTAGGAGAGCTAAGTGAATTTAAGATAGCAAAAATAATAAAAGCAGAAAAACATCCTAACGCAGACAAGTTGAAAGTTTGTGATGTAAAGATTGGATTCAATGAGATCGTAAAAGTAGTTTGTGGCGCACCTAATGCAAGAGATGGTTTGATAACAATATACGCTCCCCCAGGAGCGATTATTCCCAAAACGAAATTCCAATTAAAGATAGTTAAAATTAGAGGGGTTGAGTCAAGAGGCATGTTATGTTCAGAAAGTGAATTAAATTTATCAAGCGAAAGCGAGGGGATCATTGAATTAAGTAATAGGGAAAAAGAGATAGGAAAAAGTTATTTTAAAAGTAAATCAAAAAAAGCGATTGATATCTCAATTACACCTAATAGAGCAGATTGTTTAGGGGTTAGAGGTATAGCTAGAGATTTGTCATCAACAGGCATTGGGAAACTAATTCCTCTTCAAAAGAAAAAATTAAAAAATACAACTAAACATTTAATTAAAACATCAATTACAAAAGATCCTCATCAAGGATGCTTAACCTTTGGAAGTTGTTATATTAAGAACATCAATAACAAAGAAAGCCCTAATTGGTTAAAGGATAAATTAATAGCATTAGGTTTAAAACCAATTTCAGCTGTCGTGGATATCACAAATTATGTAATGTTTGATTTGAACCGCCCTTTACATGCGTATGATGCTGACAAAATTGATAAAGAGATTATTGTCAGAGACTCAAAAGAAGGTGAAGAATTTGAAGCATTAGATAATAAAAAATATAGACTAAAAAAAGGAATGTGTGTTATTACAGATAAATCTGGTGTTTTAGGTTTGGGGGGTATAATTGGTGGAACAAAAACATCTACCGAATTTGAAACGAAAAATATTTTACTGGAGTCAGCTTATTTTTTACCTTCTTCAATAAGAAGAACTGCTCGTGAATTAGCTATAAATACTGATGCTAAATATAGATTTGAACGAGGTATTGATCCGAATTCTGTGTCCGAAGGATTGCAGGTTGCTTCTGAATTAATCACAAAAATTTGTGGTGGTCAGATTAGCAAATTTACCATTACAGGGAAAAACGCTAAAAAAAATAAAATAATCAATTTTGAAATTGATTTTTTTGAAAAATTAATTGGTATACCGATAACTGTCAATGAAGCAAACAAGATTCTGCTTTCATTAGGTTTTATTTGTAAAAAAGGAAAAAAAAATCTTAAAGTCGAAATACCTTCATGGAGACCAGATATTAGTCAGGATGTAGATTTAATAGAGGAACTCATAAGAATAAAAGGCTTTGAAAATATTAAGTTATTAACTCCTGAAAAGAAAAGAGAAAATGAAACTCTCAATTTTAAACAAAAATTATTTCATTTATCTCAAAGATCTCTCGCATCTAAGGGATACCTGGAGACCGTCACTTGGTCATTTACTGACTCAAAGATAGACAAACAGTTTTCTAAAGGTGAAGAGGAAATTGGAATTTTAAATCCTATTTCTTCTGACTTAGATGTTTTAAGAAGATCAATTTTTTCTAACCTTGCAATCCACCTTAAAAAAAATCAAGACAGAGGATATGAAGACTTATCATTATTTGAAATAGGCCCAACATTTTTTGGAAAAAACCCTGGGGAACAACAAATTGTTGTTGGCGCTTTAAAGTCTGGAAAAATAGGAAGAAAAAGTTGGATTGAAAAGGAGAGAAATGTTGATGTGTTTGATATTAAAAGTGATGCTATTAAAACTTTAATTGAACTTGGTGTAGCAGAACAAAATCTTTTCGTTAGTGATAACACAAAAAATTGTTATCATCCCGGTAGATCTGGATCTGTTACTTTAAAATCTGAAAAAGGCCCTCTAGTCGCCAACTTTGGAGAGATACATCCTGCAATCGTTAAAAATTTAGATTTTAAAGAATCAAATGTATATGGCCTAGAAATCTTTTTAGGAAATATTCCTGAGCCAAACAAAAAAATTAGACAATCTAAAAGAAGCTTTCAAGCTTCAGATTTTCAAAAATCTCAAAGAGACTTTGCTTTTGTAATTGATAAAATTTTTAAAATAGGTCTTTTAGAAAAAATTATAAAAGAAACCGATGTTTCTCTCATACAAGAAGTAAAAACTTTTGACGTTTATACGGGAGAAAATATTCCTAAAGATAAAAAATCAGTAGCAATTAATGTTACTATTCAGTCAATAAATAAAACTTTAAGTGAAAAAGATTTAGATCAAATTAGTAAAAAAATCATTGAAGTAGTCAAAGAAAAAACAGGCGCTACAATTAGGTCCTAAATGTCAGATATTAAAAGAATACGTAATTTTTCTATAATTGCGCATATTGATCATGGAAAATCTACTATTGCAGATAGAATAATTCATAAATGTGGTGGGTTAACTGATCGCGAGATGAAACAGCAAGTTTTGGACTCCATGGATATAGAAAGAGAAAGGGGTATCACTATAAAAGCTCAAACAGTTAAGTTAAATTATAAAGCAAAAGATGGTCAAAGTTATATCTTAAACATTATTGATACTCCCGGACATGTTGATTTTGGTTATGAAGTAAGTAGATCGTTATCTGCGTGCGAAGGATCACTTTTAATTGTCGATAGCACACAAGGGGTTGAGGCTCAAACATTAGCTAACGTGTACCAAGCTTTAGAGATTAATCACGAAGTTATTCCAATATTAAATAAGATAGATTTGCCAGCTTCAGATATTGAAAAAACAAAAAAAGAAATCGAGGATGTTGTTGGAATAGAGACAACTAATGCGATTTCTTGTTCAGGCAAAACTGGAGAAGGCATAGATGAAATTTTAGAAGTAATAATAAGTAAACTTCCCGCACCAAAAGGAACAATGAACGAAAAGCTTAAATGTTTATTAGTAGATAGTTGGTATGATAGTTATTTAGGTGTCGTTATATTAGTTCGAGTTATTAACGGTAAACTTCAAAAGAATATGAAAATTAAATTAATGTCAAATAATCAAGAATATGTAGTTGAAAAAGTTGGAGTTTTTACTCCAAAACCGAATGATATTGAAGAATTAAATTCTGGAGAAATTGGATTTATAATAACTGGAATTAAATCTTTATCAGAGACGAAAGTAGGCGATACAATATGCGACGCTACGAACCCTATTAATGATCCTTTGCCTGGTTTCAAACCAAGTAAACCAGTGGTATTTTGTGGATTATTCCCGGTAGATAGCTCTGAATATCAAAAATTAAAAGATGGTCTAGCAAAATTAAAATTAAATGATGCAAGTTTTTCATTTGAGCCAGAGTCATCAAGTGCTCTAGGTTTAGGTTTTAGATGTGGATTTTTAGGTTTGCTTCATCTTGAAATAATAACAGAAAGATTAGAGAGAGAATTTGATGTAAATTTGATTACAACTACTCCCGGGGTAATTTATAAAGTTCATAATATTAAAAATGAAATTTTTGATCTCCAAAATCCATCAAATATGCCAGATCCTTCTCAAATTAAAAAGATAGAGGAGCCTTGGATTAAATCTACTGTTATTACTCCTGATGAGTATTTAGGATCTATAATTAAAATTTGTCAAGACAAGAGAGGAATTCAAACTAACCTATCTTACTCAGGCAATAGAGCAGTGCTATCATATGATTTGCCTCTAAATGAAGTAGTTTTTGATTTTAACGATAGACTTAAATCCGTTTCTAGCGGTTATGCTAGTTTTGATTATGAAATATCAGGTTATAGAGAGGGAGATTTGGTGAAATTAGGAATTTTGGTTAATTCAGAGTCAGTAGATGCTTTAGCAATGATTATTCATAAAGACTTTGCTCAAAAAACAGGTAGGCAGGTTTGTGAAAAATTAAAAGATTTAATTCCTAGACATAATTTTATGATACCAGTTCAAGCTGCAATTGGAGGTAAAATTGTAGCTAGAGAGTCTATTAAAGGATTTAAGAAAGACGTATTAACAAAAATTCATGGTGGCGGTGCTACTGATAGAAAAAGAAAACTTCTTGAAAAACAAAAAAAAGGAAAGGCACGATCAAAACAATTTGGTAAAGTAGAAATTCCGCAAGAGGCATTTATTGGTGTTTTAAAAATCAATAAAGAAACTTAAATTTAAATATTTGAAGTTTTTTCTATTCCATTTTCTAGTTTTGTGAAAAATGATTTTTTTAATTTTAAAAAAATCAATAGATTTTTCACATTACAAGATGATTTTTTAGGATCAAATTTATCAAGTCTTTTCTTTTTGAATTTACTTTTAGATTTTAATTTTTCTTTCATCACTTTAAATAAGTAATTAATTGAGATAGATCGACCTGTACCAACATTAATGATTTTACATTTATTATATTTCTGAATTTTTTGCATTGAAAAAATTAGAATTTTTACAACATCATCAATAAAAATAAAATCTCGTGTTTGGTAACCACCATTAATTGTAACTAAATTATTTTTTTTTCATTTTTTTCATGAATATTGGGATTACTGCAGAATAAGGATTGTTTTGATCTTGCCCTGGACCATATACATTAAATAGTCTCAATCCAACAGAGGAAACATCAAAAACTTCATGACACATTTTTGCATAATTTTCTAATGTAAGTTTGTCTAGTGCGTATGGAGATGTTATAGAGTATTTTTCTAAATAATCTTTACCAACTGGTAAATTTCCGTATACAGCTGATGAAGAAGCATAAACAACTGGAATTGAAAATTTTTTTGCTAAATCAAAAACCTTTATTGAACTAGAAATATTATTATTGCTACTCTTATTAAAATTTTTTAGAGATAATGGAACGGATGACTGAGCTGCTAGATGGAATATTCCTTTTATATTTTTTATTTGAGCTTCATTTAAATCTTGAACTTTTTTTTTGATTAATCTTCCTCTATATTTTTTTTCTATATTTTTTAATAATCCCCTTGAAAGATCATCTATTAAAATTAAGTCGAAATTTTTGGATATTTTTTTAATTAAATTTCCACCAATAAACCCAGCGCAGCCAGTAATTAAATATTTACCTTTTTTCATTTATTTATTTTTAATTTTTAATAATGTTGGAAATTTGTCTTATCATACTCTTTTTTGTAGGTAATTTATTTTCATCTATCTCTTTTTGAATTTTCGTATAGTTTTTCCAAATATAATCAACTTTTTCTTTAAGGGAGATATAATTTCTTTTTGCAACAAAAATACCTTTTTTGTCATTTTTAACATATGAAATTTCGTCAAATATTATGACCGGCCTTCTTCTAGACAGAGACTCGTCAATTACGTAAGGGTATCCTTCAGTGTAAGAAGGTAAAATTGTTATATTATGATCATCATATACGTTCATTAATAATTCTGGATTGGAAAAATAACCCAAAAATTTTACTCTTTTATCTACCGTAGACGAATTTTTGGGATAACCAGCTATTGAAAGCTCTGCTTCAAAATCTAATTTGTTAAACATATTTATAAAGTCAAAAATACCTTTTTCAGGGCTCATTCTACCAACATATAAAAATTTAATTTTTTTAAGATTTGCTTCCTTCTGTTCTTTAAACCATTTTTCATCTAAACGAGAAATTGAAATAAGGTGACCCTTTTTAGAAATTCTTCTGTTGCAAACTATTACTTCAGAAAGTGATACACATATCTTAAACATTATATGAAAAATACAAACAGACCATTTTCCCAAAATATATTTCCATTCGTCATGCCCATCACTTCTAAGATATAAATAAACTTTTTTTCTACAAATGAATAAAAAGAGACAAGAAAAAAAAGTATAAGGAGTGATTGAAATTATTAAGTATTTGGATTTTTTTTTAAAACTCCGAAAAATCAAATATAGATAAGTTAAAATATTTGAAGCAACTTTGATGTTTGATAAATCAATTTTTTGTTCACCTTTTTTTGTAGCTCTTCTAGCAATGAACCCAACATTAAAATTTATGCTAAGCACTTCAGGAAGAAATTTTAAGTCGAAATTTTCACAGTGATATCCGTTGCTATCTTTAAATACTTTTTCGTTATTTATTATGACTAAGTTTGTATTTTCAATCATTATAATTTGATTAACAATAACTCATTTTTTTTTGCTATTGAATTATTATATTGTATGGACAAATAATTAGGATAAAACTCATCAAATAAACCCTTTTGTTTATAACAAGGAGAGGTGGCCGAGTGGTTGAAGGCGCACGCTTGGAAAGCGTGTAAACGGGAAACCGTTTCGAGGGTTCGAATCCCTCTCTCTCCGCCATTATCCACATTCAACTAAAAAGAGTCTTAACTCAAAATTAAGAATCAATTATTCTAACACTGAGGTGGTGGAGGGAGACTAAAGCCACCTCTACCATAATTTCCATTTTTCAAAAAAATGAATTTTCTAAAAAAATACGATAATAAAAAAAATATTCGTTTTAAAACTTTTAAATTCACATTGGAAAAAGCGTATCAAAGAAATTTAAAAATAATAGTGGAAACAGGAGTTTCAAGAGGAAAAGTTAAATTTTTTTTTTTTTAGAAAAATAAATTGGAAAGATGGAATGAGCACACCCATGTTCGCTGAATATGCCAGTATTTGCAATGGAGAGCTTCATGCATGTGATATTGAAAAATCAAATATAGAGGCTGCTGAGAAATTTTGTAAAAAATTTTCTAAATTTGTAGACTTTTATATTGATGATAGCTTAAATTTTTTAAAAAATTTCAATAAGAAAATAGATTTGTTGTATCTCGACTCTTTAGATGGAAATCAATTAGGAGCTCAAAACCATCAGTTAAATGAAATTAAATTAGCAGAAAAAAAATTACACAATAAATCATTAATTTTATTAGACGATAAATTATCTAAATCAAATTTAACAATTAAATTTCTTAAGGAAAAAAATTACATAGCAATTAAAGAAACAGATCAACAAATACTTTTTTCAAAAAATGATGATTAAAATGAAATTTAAAATCAAACTCTTTTAATTCCAATTACTCTTAAGTTAGCAGTTTGTTCAATTCGTTTGATAGTTTGATTTATCCCCATTACAAGTGTTTTTTTCATAGGGCCGTAAGCATGAATAAGTTTTTTATTAGAAAGAGCTACCGCAACGTGCCCCTTCCAAAAAATGATATCATTTTTTCTAATATTCTTTAATTTAACATTCTTTTTAAAATATCTGATCTGATCTTTAGCATCTCTAGGACATTTTTTTCTATCAAAGTTGAAACATAATTGCACTAAAGCCGAGCAATCAAGTCCTTTAAAAGATTTTCCTCCCCATTTATATTTTACGTTTTTAAAAATACCAATCTTTTTAAAACTATATTTTTCTTTATATGATACAGGTTTTACAGAATTTTTATTTATCCAACCTTTTGCAAATTTGTAAAATTTATTTCTTTTATCTGTTACTTTTATTTTTGAANCAAAAGTTAATTCACTGATTTTTTTTTGCTTGTTAGGAAATTTATAAATCTTTGCTTTTAACACATCAACTTTATGAGTTGGTTTGAAAAAAAAAGAAAACTTATAATTTTTTATATAACCTCTGTAATTATCTTCCTTAATCTTAATTTTAAGCCATTTTTTTGTTTTTTTTTGATACCAAAAAATTATCTCCATAAAGCATCTGAGTTACAATCTCAGATTTAATAGAAGGTTTTTTATGAAGATTAATAAGTGCGAAATTGTTTGTATAGTATTTAGTCATTTAATTTTAGCTTATGTCTTATCAGGTAAAGAAACAAAAGTGATGGAATTACCATTATAGCCGTAATTATAAAAAAAATTCCCCAATCCCCATTTAACCAATCTACTAATGCACCAGATGAAGCGGCAAGTGTAGTTCTTCCAGCAGTGCCTATTGATGAGAGAAGAGCGTATTGAGTGGCGGTATAAGTTCTATCAACCAACAATGAAATAAAAGCTACGAAAGCAACTGTTGCAAAAGCGGCTGCCATGTCATCAAAAATAACAGCTACTGCAAAAAGTAATTCTGACTTCCCAGACCATGCTAATAAAGAAAATAACAAATTAGTAGATGCCATCAAAATACCGGAGATGAACAACGCTTTAATAACCCCAGACCTAATAGCAAATAATCCTCCGATAAGTGTAAAAATAACAGTTGTAACCCACCCCATTCCCTTAGAGTAAAGCGCAATGTCAGATTTTGTAAATCCAATTTCTTTATAAAAAATTACTGACATTCGTCCTAAAAAAGCTTCACCAATTTTAAAAAGAAAAATAAATACAAGTATTGCTAAAGCAATATTAAAACCATTTTTTTTAAAAAAACTAATTATTGGACCAATTACAGTTCCAGAAATCCACGACACAACCTTAGTAATAAAGTTTGATAGACCTAATTTTTTTTCAATCATTTGATCAGTTTGTCTTTGAGCTTTTTTTCTACTAATTGGCTGAGGTTCATTAATAAACATTAATCCTATATTACAGGCTATAACCACTGTTCCTAAAATCAGGAAAGTAATTTGCCAATAATTTTCAAATCCAAAGTTTTGAAAAAAATCAGCTGTATTTAATGCTATAACTCCTCCTAATTTATACCCTGTCCACCAACCAACTACGGCCATTGCTGCGCCCGCTTGCATAGACTTACCTTCATGCTCACCGATTTGTTCAATTCTTAGTGCATCTACAGTTATATCTTGCGTAGCTGAAGCAATAGCTATTATCAAACCCACACTAATTACTAAAGTCAGATTTGTGGAGGGATTTATTAAACTCCAACAAACTAAACTTAATAAAATTATAGTCTGCATAGCCACAATCCAGCCTCGTCTATGACCAATAGCCTTAGTCAGCCAAGGTATTCTAATTCTATCGACTAAAGGAGCCCAAAGATAATTAAATGCGTAAACCGCAAATATTAAACCTGCCCAACCCACTGTACTTCGACTTAATCCATCCTCTTGTAGCCATAAGCTTAAACTACTTCCTATTATTACCCATGGAAAACCACTTATTGCTCCTAATAATAATATTTTGACCATTCTCCAGTCAAAGTAAATTGAGAATGTCTCAGCTAACGATTGTTTTTTACTAATCTCCATAATCTAGTTTCTCCAAAAAGAGGGAAAAAATAAAACTAACACTGCAAAAAGTTCTAACCTACCTAAAAGCATTCCAATTGATAAAATCCATTTCGAAATATCTGGAATTTCTTTATAGTTTCCATTCGGACCGATCATATCACCTAGCCCAGGACCAACGTTTGAAATAGCACTTGCCGCTCCCGATATAGCAGTTAAAAAATCAAGACCTGAAATAGATAAAAGCATTGCAATGATTAAAAATATAAATAAAAAGGAAAAAATAAAAACTATTACTGAATTAATAAAAGGATCAGAAATTTTCTGATTGTTATATTTACTTATTACAACACTGTTTGGGTAAATCATTTTTTTAATGTAGTTTTTAAGAAAAATGATTAACATTTGTAGCCTAAATATTTTGATTCCACATGCAGTAGAACCAGCACAACCGCCAACAAACATTAAAAATAAAAAAAAGATCAGGGAAAATTTTCCCCATAGTCCAAAATCATCAGTTACATATCCTGTACCAGATAAAATAGATATGACATTAAAAGAAGAAATTCTTATCTTATCTAGAAAATTACTTTCATAATTAATAAAAACTAAATATATAAACATTATCAAGACTGATATAATTAAAAGATATATTAACCCTCTTATTTGAACATCTTGAAAAAAAATTTTTTTATTTCCTTGTGCAAACTTTAAGTAAGATAAGAACGGAATACTACCTAATATGATAAATATACTTGCTACGATCTCAATATTTGAATTTTTGAAATATCCAATAGAGTCGTTATGAGTTGAAAAACCTCCAGTAGCTATAGTGGTCATTGCGTGTGAAAAGCTGTCAAAAATTGACATTCCGAATGACCAATAAAAAAAAACCACATAAAATTGTTAAAATAAAATATGTAGAAATGATTATTGTTGCAACTTCAACTGTTCTAGGTAAAATTTTTTCAGTAGAGTCTGGTCCCTCCATTTTGAATAGCTGCATTCCACCTACTTTTAACAAAGGTAAAATCGTAATTGCCATTACTACTATCCCAATACCTCCTAGCCATTGCATAATTGCTCTCCATAACAATATGCTTTTTGGACTATTATCTAAGTCGGTAATAATTGTTGCTCCAGTAGTTGTGATACCAGACATACTCTCAAAAAATGATTCACTAAAACTAAATTCATTTGGCGATAACAAAAAAGGCAAGCTTCCGAACAACGCAACCATAAGCCATGCTAATGTTGAAAATAAAAAAGTTTGTCTAAGATTTAATCTGAATTCTTTCTCTAAATTTGCTAATATGAACAGCACTCCTATAAAAATGGTAATAAATGAGGATGAAATAAAACTATGGCTATTTTCACTATAAATTATTTGCATTGAATAGGGCGCAAGCATGGATGCTCCTAAAACAACAAGCAATATTCCAATCATGAAAAAAACAGTTTTGTTTCCGATCATAGTGTTTGAGATTATTTAATTACTTACAAAATTCAACTTAATATCTATTAATTATATCTGTATTTTATTCATAAAATTTAATACACCATAATTATGCTTGATAATAACATAATTCAATCAACAACATCTTGGCCTTTTGTGGAGATACGAAAGCTTTTAAAAGATAGGAAAGAAATAATCAAAAAAAAACAGAAAATAACTTTTCAAACTGGTTACGGCCCTAGTGGATTACCACATATAGGAACCTTCGGTGAAGTTGCTAGAACTACAATGATGATAAATGCTCTTAATTATATCCAAAAGATTAACAACGAGCTTATTACTTTTTCAGACGACATGGATGGTTTGAGAAAAGTTCCAGATAATATTCCAAATAATGAAATTCTTAAACAAAACTTAGGTAAACCACTTACATCTATTCCAGACCCATTTAAAAAATTTAATAGTTTTGGTGAACATAACAATGAAATGCTTAAAGAATTTTTAAAAAAATTTAATTTTAAGTTTAGTTTTAAAAGTTCAACAATAAATTATAAAAAAGGAATTTTTAACAATTCACTCATGAGAGTTTTAGAAAAATATGAAGATATAATGAATATTATTTTACCAACCTTAAGAGAAGAAAGAAGAAAGACTTATTGTCCATTCTTGCCAATATGTCCAAAAACGGGCATTGTTCTAGAGATCCCTTTGTTGGAGATGGATAAAAAAACTGGCAAAGTAGTATTTGATAACAAAAATAAAAAATTAGAGACTAATATTTTGAATGGAAATTGTAAATTACAATGGAAAGTAGATTGGGCAATGCGATGGTTTACTTTTGATGTTGATTTCGAAATGTATGGGAAAGATTTAACTGAGAGTGCGATATTATCAAATAGAATTTGTAAAACTCTCGGAAAAATTCCACCTAATGGATTTGCATATGAATTATTCTTAGATGAAAAAGGTGAAAAAATTTCAAAATCCAAAGGAAACGGTATTTCTATAGAACAATGGCTTAGATATGCGTCTCCTGAAAGCTTATCGTTATATATGTACCCAAATCCAAAAAGGGCAAAAAAACTTTATTCAGAAGTTGTTCCTAAAACAGTCGATGAGTATCTTGCGCTAATTGAAAAGTTTCCTAATCAAGATGAAAGAAATAAAATTATGAATCCTGTTTGGCATGTCCACAATGGATCGCCTCCAAAAGAAAAAATTATTATGTCTTTTTCTATGCTTCTCAATTTAGTTGGGTCAAGCAACGCTAATCAAAAAAATGTTATTTGGAAATTTATAAAAAGATTTCATAAAGAAATTGAGTCTAAAAATCATCCAATTCTCGACAACTTGACACAATATGCGATAAATTATTTTAGAGATAAGATTGAACCATACAAAAAATTCAAAAAACCAAATGATTCCGAGAGAGAAGCCTTGAAAAATTTAGTAGTTAAATTTAAAGAAATTGATAGTTCCTTAGAACCAGAGGAAATTCAAACCATTGTATACTCAGTAGGAAAACAAAATGGATATGAAAAAAATTTAAGAGATTGGTTCAAGCTAATATATGAAGTTGTTTTTGGTGTGGAAAACGGTCCTAGAATTGGTTTTTTTGTAAAATTTTTTGGACTTAAGGAAACAATTGAATTAATAAATGATAAATTAAATTAATGTTTTCTATTTTAAGACCATATATATTTTCATTAGACCCTGAAGTTGCTCATGATTTAGCTATCCAATCATTGAAGGTAAATATTTTACCAAAAAGTTTTTTTGATGTTGATGAAGAAGAGATGCTTCAATCTCATATATTCAATAAGAAACTGCCCAATCCAATTGGCTTAGCCGCAGGATTTGATAAAAGTGCTGAGGTTTATAATTCACTTTTTAAATTTGGCTATGGTTTTATCGAAGTAGGAACAATAACTCCTAAAAGACAATTAGGAAATCCAAAACCGAGAATATTTAGACTGGAAAAAGACAAAGCTTTAATTAATAGACTTGGTTTTAATAATCATGGCTCGGACGTTGTTTTAAAAAGAATTTCAGATAATAAACCTAATGGAATTTTGGGAATTAATATTGGTCCAAATAAAGATACTAAAATTAAGGAGGAAGATTATTATATTTGTCTTTCAAAATTAGCTAAGTTTGCAGATTATATTACAATAAATATTTCATCTCCAAATACTGAAAACCTAAGAAATTTTCATAATCTTACCGAAATGGAAAAACTATTGACAGGAATAAAAAAAATAAAAAAAGAAAAAAATTTAAATCAATCAATAGCACTTAAACTTTCTCCAGATATAGGTGATGCTGAAATAAGTCCAATTATAGAGCTGATAAACAGATATCAAATTGAAGGGATTATTATTTCTAACACAACTGATAGTAATCGAGATAAATTAATTGATTCAAAAAAGAATGAAAAGGGGGGACTATCAGGGCAACCTTTAAAAGAGATATCTACAGATCTTATAAAAAAATTTTATAAAGAAACAAAAGGTAAAATTGAAATTATTGGAGTAGGAGGGGTGGACTCAGGTAAAAGTGCTTTTGAAAAAATTATAGCTGGCGCTAACGTTGTCCAATTATATACTGGTATGGTTTATAATGGCCCAGCAATAGTTAAGAATATCAAAAAAGAGTTAATATCAATTTTAAAAAAAGAAAAATTAAAGCATATAGGCGAAGCTATTGGAATTAATACTTGACCGCTTCTAATTCTGCAATTATATAGTTTTAGAAAATTATGTCTAAAAGATGTGAATTAACGGGAACGAGACCGCTAAAAGGGCACAACGTAAGCCATGCTAAGAATAAAACTAAGCGGAGATTTTTGCCTAACTTAAAAAAGGTATCATTTAAAAGTGATATCTTAAAAAAAAATATAAGGTTAAACGTTACTAATTCAGCACTTAGAACAGTCGATTTCAAGGGTGGTTTAGACAAATTTCTTTTAAAAGCAAATAAAATAAAATTATCAAAAAAAGTAAAAAAAATTAAAGCCTCAATAACTGCCAAACTTTAAAGAATGAGTCTCTTTATTAAGCTTTCAGTTTTAATGGGTATAGTAGTTGTTTTATCAAACTACTTAGTTCAATTTCCAGTAAATTATTTAGGACTCAATGAAGTTTTAACCTACGGAGCTTTTAGTTATCCAATTACTTTTTTAATCACAGATTTAGCTAATCGTGCCTACGGAAAAATTACTGCTAGAAAAGTGGTTAATGTTGGGTTTGTAATAGGAATAGCGCTCACTCTATTAGTATCAACTAATTTCTCGGATTTGATATCGATAAGAATTGCAATAGGATCAGCAACTGCATTTTTTATTGCACAAAATTTAGATGTTCAGATATTTGATCGACTAAGAAAAAAAGTTTGGTTTATCGCGCCTTTAACTTCTTCTATCTTTGGTTCGATAGCAGATACATTTCTTTTTTTTTCAATTGCTTTTTATGCAACTGGCATCCCATGGATTACTCTTGCTCTAGGCGATTTGGCAGTTAAATTAATAATAACTTTAGTAATGTTAATTCCGTTTAAGCTTCTTTTAAATAAGATAAACGATTTTTCTGATAATTCAGTCTCTAATATTAAAAATTAATGAAGAGTCTTCTTATTTTTTTTAACAAATAAATCTGTTAATTGATTTATCATAACGTCACCTAGATCTTGTACATCAGTAATTTTCACAGCCTGACTATAATATCTAGTAACGTCATGCCCTATCCCTATCGCTAGTAATTCAACGTTAGTTTTATTCTCAATTAGTTTAACAATATTCTTAAGATTTGACTCCAAATAATCAGTAGAATTAGTTGATAAAGTAGAGTCATCTACAGGCGCTCCATCTGAAATTACCATTAAAATTTTTCTTTCCTCTTTTCTTGCGGTCATTTTATTAAAAGCCCAATAAAGCGCTTCTCCATCGATATTCTCTTTCAACAATCCTTCCTTTAACATCAAACCCATATTATTTTTTGCCTGTCTCCAGGGCGTATCTGCAGATTTATAAATTATATGTCTCAAATCATTTAATCTTCCAGGTAAATTTGGTTTATCATTTTTCATCCATTTTTCTCTACAAGAGCCACCTTTCCAATGCTTGGTTGTGAAACCTAAAATTTCTACTTTAACTGAGCATCTTTCAAGTGTTCTTGCTAAAATATCAGCACATATTGCAGCAACAGAAATTGGTTTTCCTCTCATAGATCCGGAGTTATCAATTAAAATTGTTACGAGTGTATCCTTAAATTCTATGTCTTTTTCTTTTTTAAAAGATAATGAATTAAAAGGATCAGTCACAATTCTAGCCAATTTTGAAGTGTCTAATAATCCCTCCTCTAAATCAAAATTCCAGGATCTATTTTGTTTCGCTAAAAGTTTTCTTTGAAGTTTATTAGCAAGTTTTGAAATAAAGTTTTTGAGTTGTAATAATTGTTGGTCTAAGTTTTTTCTTAATCTATTAAGCTCATTCTCGTTTTCTAAATCTTCGGCTTTAATGATTTCATCAAATTCATCTGTATAAACTTTATACTTTAAGTCTTTTAATTGATTTTTATAATTCCTTTTAAGATCAGACTTAGCTCTATCTTCAACCTCTATTTCCTCTCCATCTTGATCAGATTCACTTGCTTCGCTTTCCAAATCAGGAGTGCCTGATTCAACTGACATTTCTTGTTCTTCTTTTGAGTGTTTTTCTGGATTTTGGTCGGTATTTTTTGGATCTTTATGATCCTCATTTTTAATATCATCCTCATTTATTTCTTCTTGATCAAGACTGTCATCGAGGCTCATTTTTGAGATTAGGTCTGAAATTAACGAATTATACTTTTCTTGATTATTTACAATATTATTTAGTTCTCTTATTTTGTCCTTAAACTTAAAGTCTAAGTCTTTTTTAAAATTTTTAAGTTTTTTATCAACTTGTTTACTATTTTTGAAATTAAAAAAATTTGACCTAAAATAATTTTCAAATGACTCGATAATCTTATCTTCGCTACTTTTTAAATCTAAAGAATTAATTCTTTCTTCGTAGTATTTATTTATATTATTTTTTACTCCTTTAAATTCATCTGAACCTAATTTTTCATACCTTAACTTTTCAGCTATTTTGTATAATTTTTTTGAAATATTTCCACTGGGTTCAAAAGATTGTAATATTTTTTGGTTACTGAATCTTAACTTAAGAGACTCAGAGTCTGCAATTGCTCTTATCTGATTAAAATTAGTTTTGTTATTAATTTCTTCAACTTCAGGAAGATTAATAAATTTTTGAGAGGTTTGTCTGTTTTTATTTCCAAAGTAAATTTCAACGTTTTCAGAGTTGGATAAGGATTTAGCGGTTGATCCAATAGCAGTTTTGAAATTTTCTAGTATATAGGCTTTTTTATTCACTTTTATAAGGTCACATTAATAGAGGACTCAGGTAAGTCTTCCCCAAAACATCTTTGATAATATTCAGATATTATTTTTTTTTCTAACTCGTCGCACTTATTTAAAAATGTAACCCTAAAAGCATAACCTTTGTCTTTAAAAATTGATGTATTTTCAGCCCAATGTAAAACTGTTCGAGGGCTCATTACTGTAGAGATGTCACCATTAATAAATCCTTTCCTTGTAAGCCCTGCAACTTTGATCATGTTTGATAACACTTCTTTACCTTCTTTATTATTAAAACTTTTATTTTTAGCTAGTATAATTTCAAATTCTTTTTCAAAAGTTAAATAATTTAGTGTTGAAACAATATTCCATCTATCCATTTGACCCTGATTTATTTGTTGTGTTCCATGGTAAAGTCCAGTGGTATCTCCTAGACCAACTGTATTAGTAGTAGCGAACATTCTAAAAAAATCATGTTGCTCTAAAACTTTGTTCTTATCTAAAAGTGTAAAATTACCGTTACTTTCCAAAACTCTTTGGATTACAAACATTACATCTGGACGACCAGCATCGTATTCATCAAACACTAATGCAATTGGGTTTTGAATTGACCAAGGCAAAATACCCTCTTTGAATTCAGTTATTTGTTTTCCATCTTTTAAAACAATTGCATCCTTTCCTATTAAATCTATTCTACTAATATGACTGTCTAAATTTACTCTTACGCAGGGCCAATTCAGCCTTGCTGCTACTTGTTCAATATGAGTGGATTTGCCGGTACCATGATAACCTTGAATTAAAACTCTTTTGTTAAAAGAAAACCCCGCCAAGATTGATAAAGTTGTATCTTTGTCAAATTTATAATCAGAGTCAATTTTCGGAACATATTCATTTTTTTTTGAAAAAGCGTCTACTTGCATATCACTATCGAAACCAAAACTTTGTTTTACAGAAATTTTAATATCCGGTTTCATTAAGAATTGTTCTGTACTCATTTTTTTCCTAAGGTTCTTTTTAGTTGACTATAAGCCAATGTAATTTTTTTTAGTTTATCCTCGTATTTTTTATCTCCTTGATTTTTATCAGGATGATATTTTTTCACAAGACTTTTAAATTTTTTATGTATTTCCTCCCATTTTGCCGCATCATTTAACTGCAAAACTTCAAGTGCGTCTCTATCAGTTTGAGAAATTTTTGTTTTTTTGAACTGTTTAAAATTTGAGCTTTTAAATATATTTAATTTATCGTCTAGAGCATTATTCCAAAGTATATTAAAAAAATTATCAGTGGAGCCGAAATTTTTTGTGGATTTATGCCAAGTTAAGTCAGATTTAATAAAAAATTCAATTTCTTGATCGTTCATATTTTCAAAATAATTCCAATTTTTATTAAATATCTTTATATGTTTAAGACAAAGCAGCCTGTATTTTTTACTATTATCTCTTTCTACTGGTGCTTTATATGCTCCAATTTCATTACAATTATCCCAATCGCAAATTATTTTCATATAAGAATTATTTCTATATAATAGTTTTAACTTAAATGGAAAGTTATTTTAAAGATATAGAAAAAAGATTGAAACAAAAAATTTCTTTTGAAAAATTAGAAATCATTGATAATTCTTTAAAACATAAAGGACATAAATTTTTTACTAAAGACAAATACCATCTAAAATTAAAAATAAAATCTACAAATTTAAAATTAATTAATAAAATTAGTGCTCATAAATTAATAATCGATGTTCTAAAGGAAGACCTTAAAAAAAAAATACATGCTTTAGAAATTAATATTTATTAAAATTACTTATATATTTTTTCAATTGAATTATTGTAATTTTATTTTTATTGGGTGGGGCAGTTTTACCAATTTTTCTTATTAGAATAAAATTAATTTTCTCATCATCGTTTTTCTTATCATTTTTAACGTATGGAACTAATTTTTTTATATTCTTTATATTTAGATATTTTTCAAAGGTATAAAAAAGATTATTTTGATTATAAATTTTTTCTAAATCTTTTAAAGTTTTTAAGGTACATATTTTTTTTACTAATGATAATTTTGTTTCAATCATCATTCCTGATAAAACAGCCTCACCATGAGTTACATTTTTTGAATAATTGTTTTTAACTTCAATCGCATGGGCAAAAGTATGACCAAAATTAAGAGTCATTCTTAAATTTTTCTCATTTACATCCTTGTTGACAAAAAATAATTTTATCTCACAACTTTTTTTTATCGCATATATTAATTTTTTTTGGTTTTTTAAAAAAATATGTTTAGAATTTAATTTTAACCAATTAAAAAATTTATTATCCTTAATCAAAGCATGTTTTAAAATTTCAGCATATCCACAAACCATTTCTTTTTTACTTAAACTTTTTAAAAAAGAAGTGTCGCTTATTACTAGTCTTGGTTGAGAAAAAGTTCCAATTAAATTTTTCCCCTGCTTGGTGTTTACTCCAGTTTTACCTCCAATTGCCGCGTCTACCTGCGCTAATAATGTCGTTGGAATACTTATAAAATTAATTCCTCTTTTAAAGATGCTAGCTGCAAAAGCGCTTACATCTCCTGTAATACCACCTCCAATACCAATAATTAAGTCAGACCTATTAAATTTTTTTTTAGAAGCTTATCTAATAAATCAAAAACTTGTTTTGTAGATTTTGTTTTTTCATTAGCTATAAAATTAAATGTGTGAACTTCATATTTAATTAAAATTTTATTTAAAATTCTTTTGTATGTATTGGGAACTCCTTTATCAAAAATTAAAGCTATTTTTCTTGTCTTTGGACAAAGAGCCTTAATTTTAGTTGGTAATAAATTCAATATTTTATTACCGATCAATATAGAATAATTTGTCTTTAAATTTTTATATTTAATTACATTTACTTTCATATAATTTTATTATCTTATTTTCTAAATTGACCGTATCTTCTGTATTACACTTTATTTTAAAATCGGATTTATTATAAAATTTCTTTCTTTCCGAGTATATTCTATTTACTGACTGTTCAATATTATCTTGACTTAGCAGAGGTCTTTTTTTAACTTTTTTTAATCTTTTTATCAATATTTCTAATTTTAAGTCTAACCAAAAGCTTACCGAAGTATCTTTTATTTCTTTTCTAATAGATCTATTTAAAAAAGCACCTCCACCCAATGCTATAACGGATGAACTCCGGCTCAGTTGCTCAATACAAACTTTTTTCTCTATTTTTCTAAAATAATCTTCACCTTTTAATTCAAATATTTCTTGGATTCCCTTTTTCTCTCTCTTTTCAATTAATTGATCAATATCAATAAATTTGAGTTTGAGCTTTCTTGCCAATTTTTTACCCACTGTTGATTTACCAACACCCATCATACCAGTTAATACAAGGTTTTTTTTCAATTACCCCACCATTTTTAAATTTGATTTATCATAAATATGTCTTATTTTTTGAGTTTAAATATATTTTTTTACTATGCAACTTAAATACAATCGACAGCAAAGCATTGGAAGCTCTATAGCTAAAATTTTAATAAAAATGATTTTAGTTGTAGTTATTCTGATTGTAGCAATTTTCTTAATTGAAAAAATAAATTTTCCAAGTCCTAAGCAAAATTATAAAATTGATGTAAGTAATGAAATTAATAAGCTTAAATAAATATATCAGCTTATTAATATTATTTTTGTGTTTTAACCAACTAAACGCAGAAGAGGAAATTGATATATGGAACAAGGACAAAATCAAAGATAACGAAGTTGAAAAAAACATTGAAAACAACGAAACAAATTTTAAATCAAAAATTGATATTAATTCTACATTTGAAAGCAATATTGAAATAGAAAATAATATTTCACAAAATTCTCAAGAAGTAAAAATTTTTGGAATACTTGATCCAGAAGAAAATAATTTTAATTTAAATATGTGGTCTACTTCTGATGCAGAAGACGTTAGATCAAGTATTAAAAGAATAAACAAGATTCAACTTTCAAACACCGCTACTCAAATTTTTGAAAATACGATCTTATCAATTGCTTACCCTCCAAGAGGAATGGAAAATGAGGAGTTTGTTAGTCTAAAAACAAAATGGATGATAGACAATAAAAGAGTAGATCTAATTGAAAAATTTTTAAAACAAAATAAAACTTTTCCTAGTAAAAAAAAATTAATTCAATATTTAGTTGATAGCAATATTGCTAAGGCAAATATAAAAGAAGGATGTAATAAAATTAACTTTTTGGACAAAGATTTGAAAGATCGTTATTTAGAAAAGTTTAAAATTTATTGTTTGGTTTTTAATAAGAAAAAAAATGAAGCTCAATTACAACTTGATATTTTAAGAGAAGAAAATCAGTCAGATAAGTTTTTTGACGATAAAATTAATTTTTTATTAGGCGTGACTGATAAAACATCATCAAAAATAAGAGAAGATAGTTTGCTTAATTTTTATTTATCTAGTGTAACGATATCAAACTTTTCTTATGAGCCAAAAACCAAGACCAAAAAGATAATTTGGGAATATCTTAACGCTGCTAATTTAATTCAATTAGAAGACAACAGAGATAAAGAAAAACTTAAAAATCTTGAATTTGCAGCAAATCAAGATCAATTTGATAAAAAGAAAATCTTTGATATTTATTCTAGAATTTCTTTTGATCTTAATACCTTAATAAAAGCAGAAGATGTATACCAAACTTTTGATAGTATTGATGCAAGAGCTTTAATCTACCAAAAATTTTTGCTTTCAGATAATGAAGAAAATAAAATTAAACTTTTAATTTTACTTAAAGATTTATTTAAAAAAGATAAAATTTCTAACATTTTTACCAGAGAATTAAGCGACAGACTCAAAGAAATAGATATGGACAATGTCTCCGAATCTTATAGTGAAGTAGTTAATAAAAATATAATAATAGAGGAGGAATTTAATCAAGGTAAAATTAAATTTGATGACAAAATATTACATAGATCAAAACTTATAAGATACTTTAGAGATGAGATAGATCAAAAAAGAGCTCAAAAAGACCTTTTTAAAATATATAAAAAAATTAAAAAAAATAGAAAATATTTTTTTTCAGCTAAAGATTTAGCTTTAGTAGAATCATTAGCGAGTGATGGTTTTGAGATTCCAAAAGAGTTGAATTATAAGGAAATATCAAAACAATATAATATACCCTCAAACTTACTAAAGTTAAGCACCACTGAAGAATCAGCATTTTTAACTTTAAAGTTAGTTGAAATAATTGGAGAAGACGAAGCCTACGATTTAGATCCGGAGACAATATATTTTATAATACATCTTTTAAATCAAAATAATTTAAAAAAAATAAGGAATGAAATTTTGATTTCAGCACTACCTGAAAGAACTTAATTGTACGTATCTGAAAAATGATTAAAAAAATTATAATTGAACCTGATCCTATTTTAAGAAAAAAATGTGAACCATTGGAAATTGTAGATGACGAAACAAAAAAGCTCATGGACGACATGCTTGAGACCATGTATGCAGCCCCAGGGATAGGTTTGGCAGCTGTACAAGTTGGAATTTTAAAGAGGTTAGTGGTAATTGATATTTCTAAAGATGAAGAAAAGAAGACACCTTTATTTCTTGTTAATCCTTTAATAGTACAACAGTCTAAAAAAACCTCAGTATACGAAGAGGGTTGTTTATCTCTACCTGGCCAATTTGCTGAAATAGAAAGACCTGCAGAATGTACAATTAAATATATTGATTATGAAGGTAAAGAAAAAGAATTAAAAGCTGATGGCCTTTTAGCAACTTGTATTCAGCATGAGGTAGATCATTTGAATGGAATATTATTTATTGATTATCTATCAAAGCTTAAAAAAGATATGATCATAAAAAAGCTTGTTAAACAAAAAAAAGAAATTGAAAGAGTAATAGTCTAAATTAAATGTTGCAAAAAATTGTTTTTATGGGGACACCTGAGTTCTCAGTCCCAACTTTAGAGTCTTTAATAAATTCTAATCATAAAGTTTTAACGGTTTATTCTCAGCCTGCGAGAAGGGCAAAGCGTGGTCAAAAAATAATACCTTCTAGTATTGAGAATTTTGCAAGAGCACATTCGTTAAATTTAAGGACTCCTATTTTTTTAGATGATGATGAAGAATATAATTATTTAAAAAAATTAAAACCAGATATAGTGGTTGTAGTAGCTTATGGAAAGATCATTCCAAAAAGATTTTTAAATCTTTCAAAATTTGGATTTATCAACGCACATGCTTCATTACTTCCCAAATGGAGAGGTGCCGCACCTATTCAAAGATCAATTATGAATTTAGATACTCAAACGGGAGTGAGTATCATGAAAATAGTGGAGGCTTTAGACGCTGGTCCAGTAATGCATCAAGATAAAATTCAAATTAATGAAAAAATAGATACTCTTACTTTATCAAAAGTTCTATCTAAACTAAGTGCTAATTCAATTATCAATGCGATAGATAAAATAGAAAAAGGAGAAGCGAAATTTCAAGAACAAAATCATAAAAAAGCAACTTATGCAAAAAAAATTTCAAAACTGGAGGGAAAAATTAATTGGAATCAAGAAGCAAAAAAAGTTTTAGCTATAATTAATGGATTAAATCCAAATCCAGGAGCTTGGTTTGAGTATAAAAATGAGAGATTTAAATTATGGAGAGCAGAAATAGTAAATAAAAATGGTGATGCAGGAAAAGTTATAGATGATCAAATTACAATAGCTTGCAAGACACAATCTATAAGGATTCTTGAAATTCAAAAGGAGGGAAAAAGCAGACAGACATCGGATCAATTTTTACTTGGTAACAAGTTAAAAAAGGATGAGATTACAAATTAATGTTTACTTATCAAATAACTATTGAGTACCTGGGAACAAATTTTGTGGGTTGGCAAGTTCAGAAAAATGGACTTTCTGTTCAAGAGATTTTAGAAAAATCTTTATCTAAGTATTTAAAAGATAATATTAGAGTTGTAGGCTCAGGTCGTACAGATGCAGGTGTTCATGCTAGTGAACAGTCGGCACATTTTAAAACGAAATATAAAATAATTGATAAAAATAATTTTTTAAATTCAATAAATTTTTTCTTAAGCAAATACCCAGTTGCTATTTTAGGACTAAAAAAAAGACAAAATGGATTCCATGCTAGGCATAGCGCTATCGAGAGAACTTACAAATATTTTATAATTAACAGAAGTTCGTCTTTAGTGTTGGAAAAAAACAAAGCTTGGCATATCAAAAAAAAACTTGATGTTAAAATCATGAAAAAAGGAGCAAACATTTTAAAAGGTACACACAATTTTTCGACATTTAGAGCTTCATCCTGCCAGGCTAAATCTCCAATCAAAACAATGAAAAATGCATCGGTAAAAAAAAATAAGCATAGTATTGTTTTGACTTTTAAGTCTAAGTCTTTTTTACAAAAACAAGTGCGATCTATGGTGGGCTCTTTAAAATACCTAGGGGAGGGAAAATGGAATTTAAATGATTTTAAAAAAGTATTCTTATCCAAAAAAAGGAAAATGTGCGCTCCTCCTGCTCCAGCATATGGCTTGTATCTCACTAAAATTAAATACTAATTATTTTAATCCGTATTTTTTTATTGAATTCAGAGATATGTTGAATAGAGAGTTCAAATTCTCAAAAAAAGTTAATCTATTGTATTTATAGTTTATTATCCAAATCCAAAAAAAATTTTTTAATTTATTACTTTGTAAAGAGTTTTTCCTAATCCTATATTTAGTTAAATATTTTTTTAAACAATAAGCGAACTTAATTTTTTTTAAGATTTTACATTTAAAATGATAATCCTCACAAATTGCAGTATTAGTAAATTTTATACCTTTTGCTGATTTTCTTTTAATCATCATTGTGCTTGTAGCAATTGAAGTATTTTTTATAAAACTATTAAAATGGAATTTTATTGGAGGAATGATTTTTTTTGATTTAATTCCAAAAGTTTCATAGTAAGTGTAAGTGAAGTCGAAGTTGTTTTTTTTCATATATTCCAGTTGTAATTTCAATTTATTTTTCCCCCAAATATCATCCGAGTCTATAAATGCTAAGTATTTCGATTTCGATTTATTTATTGCAAAATTTCTACAATAGGCAGCACCTCTATTTTTTTTTTGCCAATAAATTTTAATTTTTTTTAATTTTTCGTATTTTTTTATCTTTTTTCTTGTTTCGATATTTGAAAAGTCGTCAATTATAATTAATCTCCAATTTGTAAAATTTTGATTTAGTACACTTTGAATAGTTTTATCTATAAATTCAAAACTATTATAATTTGGTAATATTATATCGATTTCTGTTTTTTTATTCTCCACCTAGAGCCCTCTCGTACTATATATCCTACACAATTTTTTGATCCACATCTGCAGGGAAAATCTTTGTAAGACTCATCATAGCCAAAACCATAATCATAAGATAATTCCTCTCCTTTTTTTATATTTCTTATGGCATATACCCAAACTTTTAAACCAACTCCGGCAACTTCACAATTAGGATTACAAGAATGATTAATTAACCTAGCGGTATTAAATTTAAAGTCACCATCAAGATCATATCTTTTATTAAGGTTAAAAAGATATATTGCTTTGTCATTATCAAACTTAGAGTCTTCTTCTACTTTTTTTTTGGTGACAATCTTACCTTTATATTCAATTATTTTTGTACCGTCTTTTATATTTCGATTGGCATATAAACCTCTATTATCAATATTAGATTTTTTTATTTTGTATAATTTCACTTAAAATATTCTACTAAAATATTCTTATAAATATTTGTAAGTTTTTTGAGGTCAGTAATTGAAACACACTCGTCCACTTTATGCATCGTTTTATTTACAAGGCCAAACTCAAGACAAGGAGCAATTTTTTTAATAAATCGTGCATCTGATGTTCCACCAGTTGTTGAGAATTTAGGATTATTTTTAGTGACTTTTTTAATTATTCTTTTTGCCATATAGATTGTTTTTCCCGGTTTTGTTAAAAAAGAATCTCCATTAGCAAGATACTCTATTTTAAAAGCACATTTATTTTTTTTGCATAAATATTTGATAATTTTGTTTATTTTTTTTTTTAATGTATTCGCAGTATGAAAATTATTATACCTAATATTGAATTGAGCTCTAGCTTTAGCAGGAATTACATTGTGCGCTTCATTATCAACATTAATGCTGGTAAATTCTAAGTTTGAAGGTTGAAAATTTTTATTACCGTTGTCTAATTTTTTTTCTTTTAACTCTCTGCAAATCTTAATTAAAGTATTTATTGGATTATTTATAAGATGAGGATAAGCCACATGTCCTTGAACACCACTTATTTCAATTTTACCTGTTAAACTTCCTCTTCTACCAATTTTAATCATTTCACCTAATTTATTAGGGTTTGTTGGCTCTCCTACAATGCAAAAATTAATTTTTTCTCTTTTTTTCTTCAAATACTCAACAACTTTTTTTGTACCATTAATTGCATAACCTTCTTCATCTCCAGTTATAAGGAAGCTAATTGAGCCATTAAATTTTGAATTCTCTTTTAAAAATTTACTTACCGCACTTACAAAACAAGCTATCGAACTTTTCATATCATTTGCGCCTCTTCCAATTAAATGATTTTTTTTAATAGCTGGCTTAAAAGGATTTACCGTCCAGTCATTTATATTTCCTGGTGGGACCACATCTGTATGTCCAGCGTAACAAATATTAGGTTGTTTAGTTCCCAGCCTAGCATATAAATTTTTAATAGGTTTACTTTTTTTATCTTTAAATTCTAAAATGTTACATTTAAATCCTAATGATTTAAGTTTTTTACTTAAAAAACTAATTGCTCCAGCATCTTTTGGAGTGATACTTGGAAAAGCAATTAGTTCTTTTGCTAATTTTAATTCGTTGATATTAGGCATTAATCTCTTAATAAATCATTAATTGATGTTTTGCTTCTAGTTTTTTCATCAACTTTTTTAACTATAACAGCGCAGTACAGAGAAGGACCTTCAGGATTCTTTTTATTTGGCATCGAACCAGGCACTACGACCGAATAAGCTGGAACTTTTCCATAAGTAATTTTTCCGGTTTCTCTCTCAACAATTTTAGTAGAAGCGCCGATGTAAACTCCCATTGAAATAACAGCGCCCTGTTCAACTAATACTCCTTCGGCTATCTCTGATCGAGCTCCAATAAAACAATTATCTTCTATGATAACTGGTCCAGCTTGTAATGGTTCAAGAACTCCCCCAATACCTGCTCCACCAGAAACATGACAATTTTTTCCTACTTGAGCACAGGATCCGACTGATGCCCAAGTGTCTATCATAGTTCCTTCATCCACGTATGCTCCAAGATTTACAAAGCATGGCATTAACACTACTCCTTTTGCTATGAAGGATCCCTTTCTAACAACACCGTTAGGCACATGTCTATAACCTGCTTTTTTCCAATCTTCTTCATTCCATAAAACAGATTTACCTTGAATTTTATCATACCAAGTTGTGTACGGTCCTTTTGACATTGTCATTTTGTTTATTCTAAAACTTAATAAAATTGCTTTTTTTACCCATTGATTTACTGACCACAATCCATTTTTTTTTTCAGCAACTCTGACTTTTCCTTTATCAGTTAGTTCTACAGTTTCATTTATAGCATCTAAAATTTGTTTATCTGATTTTTCAGATACATTCTGTTTTTTTTCAAAAGCTTGGTTAATTATATTTTCAAGTTCTTCTATTTTCATTAATCTCCTTCAAAAAATCTGCAAGTTTTTCTGTTTTATAATTTATAAAATTAGCATCTGAAAACTTTGCAGCCCAAGGTTCCTTATTTTTAATCCAAACAGTTTTCATACCCATTTCAAATGCCGGTTTTAAGTTTCTTGCTATATCTTCAAAGAATATACAATATTGTGGCTCAATTTTGTAATCTTCTACCAATTTTTTATAAGGTTCCTTTGAAGGTTTAGGAATAAATTCAGAGTCTCTTATATCGAATATTCCATCAAAAAGCTTATCTATACCAATTCTTTTTGTTACATTCTCTGCATGAGCTCTAGATCCATTGGTGAATATAATCTTTTTTCCTACCAATTTTTTTATCTCTTCCCCTAGATTCTTGTCCTTGTTTAAAAAATTAAGATCTACATCATGAACGAATTCTAAAAACTCATCAGCATTGATTTTATGATGCTTAATCATTCCATTTAATGTAGTATTATATTCTTGAAAGTAACTTTTTTGAATTTTCCTAGCTTCCTCTGATCCTACATTAAGTTTTTCAGAAATAAATTTTGTCATTTTTTTATCAACTTGATCAAATACTTTGGTAGCTCCATCATACAAAGTGTTATCTAAGTCAAATAACCAGTATTTTATATTATTTAAATCATTCATTTTCTAATTAGTGTTCCAGAACCAGTATCCGAAAATATTTCATGGAGTATGGAGTGAGGTTTTCTTCCATCAAGAATTACAACACCTCTAACTCCATTCTTAACTGCATCCACACAATTTTCTATTTTTGGAATCATTCCGCCTTCAACTATTTTTAATTTAATCAAATTCTCAATATCAAAAGGTTTAATTTCAGAAATTAAATTTTTTCTATCGTCATAAACTCCTTCAACATTTGTCATCAATATAAGTCTACGAGATTTAAGTTTTTTAGCTATGGCACTCGCTGCCGTATCACCATTGATATTAAAAGTTTGATTATTTCCACCTAACCCTAATGGAGCAATAATTGGAATTTTGTTTTCAAAAAGTGCTTTTTCAATTAAATTTGAATTAATCTTTTTGGGAATTCCTACAAATCCTAATTCCTCTCTTTCAGGCTCAACATCAATTATATTGTCCTTTTTTGTATGAAATGAGGCAGCATTTGAACCTAATTTTTTTAGTGAATTTACAATATCGTTGTTAAAATCTATTAGAACTTCTTCAACAGTATTTATTATATTCTTATCAGTTACTCTCAAGCCATTAATAAATTTTGATATAATCTTTTTTTTCTCTAATTCTCTTTTAATTCTTGGCCCTCCCCCGTGGACTACAATGACAGAAAGACCCAACTTGTTAAGTACATTTATGTCTGAAATGAAATTATTAAAAACGTTTCTATCTATCAGTACGTTACCGCCATACTTAATTACAATTATTTCTTTTTCATATTTTGAAATATATTTTTGAACAACATTTATATCTGGGGCATGTTCAGGCCAAAATTTTTTTATCTCATCTAAAGAAATTTCTTTTGGCATTTAATTTGTTTTTACTTTTGTCTGTCTCATTATTACCCATTGTTGGGCGATGGTAAGAATATTATTTATTGTCCAGTAAACTACTAGTCCTGAGGGGAAAGAGGCTAAAATGATCGTTAAAAAAAGAGGAAAAAATGCAAATATTTTTGCTTGAATAGGGTCTGCTGGCGCTGGATTTAGTTTTTGTTGAACCCACATCGAAGCACCCATTAATATAGGCCAAATTCCAATTATTAAAAAACTTGGTGGGTCCCAAGGAATTAAACCAAATAAATTAAATATAGACGTAGGGTCTCTATCAGACAAATCCTTTATCCAACCAAAAAAAGGCTGATGTCTCATTTCAAGAGATATAAATAACATTTTATAAATCGCAAAAAAGAAGGGTATTTGTATAAGAATTGGTAAACAGCCTGAGGCTGGGTTAATCTTTTCTTTTCTGTACAAAGCCATCATTTCTTGTTGAAGCTTAACTTTGTCCTCTTTATGTAACTCTTTTAATCTTGTCATTTCAGGTTGTACGGCCTTCATTTTTGCCATTGATCTAAATGAATAATTAGCAAGAGGGAAAAATACTAACCGAATTGCAATTGTTATTATAACAATCGCTACACCAAAATTTCCTGAATATTTAAAAAGATAATCGATTATAAAGAATAGCGGTTTTGTAAAAAAATAAAACCAACCCCAATCGATAACTAAATCAAATTTATTGATATTTTCATTAGCCGCATATGAGTCTATTATTTCTACCTCCTTAGCAGCGACAAATAATTTAACGTCGCTTGATCCAGTAGAAGAGGGACTTATTGTTGTAGGATTATTTAAAATATAATTAGCTTTAAAAGATTCATTATGTAAAAAAGTTGATTTGAAATTTTCACCCTTTGGCGGTACTAAAGCCATTACCCAAAATTTATCTGTAATCCCCAACCACCCTTCATTGGCATCTCTAACTATCTTTTTTTCTTCAATATCATCATAATCATCCTCTTTTAATTCTTCATCAAAAACTCCAATGAATCCCTCATGGGAAATATAAAAATTTTGTATATCATCAGGTATTTTGTTTCTAGTTAATTGAGAAAAAGGATAAAGATCAATTGTTTTGCTAGTATTATTTTGAACTTGTTGAGAAATTTTAAAAAGAAATTTTTCATCTAGTTCTATTATCTTCTTAAATATTATTCCATTACCGTTATTCCACTCCAAAGTGATTGGTTGATTTTCTGTTAAAGTGTCATTCCCAACTATTTTCCAGACAGACTCTTTATTGGGAACTTTTATTTTATTTTTAATACTTGTCCACCCAGTTTCTGCATAAAATCCATCTTTAGTTTCTGCTGGATTTAAAAATTCTATACTTTTTTTATTTTCTAAATTTTGTTTATGATTTTTGAAAGAAATATCATCTATAAGGCCACCTTTTAAAGAAATAGATCCAATAATGTTATCATTTTCAATTTTTACTCTTTTAGATTTTTGTATAGACTCTTCACGAGAGATTATTTTTACATTTAAAACTGTATCAATGTTAGGTGTAATATTATTTTCGTTGCTTTTTTGATCTTCAGTTTGAATATTATTTTTTTCAATTGGCTTAGGAGACTCAAAGAAAGCTGCCCAAAATAGCAATACAGACATTGACAAAGCTATAGCAACAAAAACATTTTTATTATCCATTGAATTTTTCTTTCTTTAAACTTTTTTTATTTGGCACTAGATCTAAACCAGATCTTCCTCCTAAAATTTTAAATGGATGACAACTTAAAATTCTTTTAAAGCCTAATATTGTCCCACTAATTAATCCATGAGATCTTAATGACTCTATATAATACTCTGAGCAAGACGGGATGAACCTACATTTATTGCCAAGCAAAGGTGAAATAAAATATTTATAAAATTTTATTATATAAATATTTAAAATTATTATAAATTTTGTCATTTACCTAATTTTTTAAAACCTTCAATCATTTCAGACATTAGCAAGATATGTTTTTTCGTGTAAGCATTTGATTTTCCAAAAACTATATAAGTATAATCTCTATTAATTGCACCTCTTTTTTTCAGTAATTTTTGCACAATAGCTTTTAATTTTCTTCTGATTTTGTTTCTTTTAACAGCATTACCGATTTTTTTTTTCATTACGAAACTTATAAGTAAATTATTTTTAAATGTTGGTTTGTAGAAATTTTTAGCTGCAAATATAGAAAAGTAGTTTGAGTGAAATCTTTTTTCTTTTAAAACTTTTACAAACTGGTTGCTTTTTTTTAGACTTTCAAGCTTAACCATTTTTAATTTATGTTGAAATTGTTTTTCGACCTTTAGCTCTTCTTCTTGAGATTAGCTTACGACCGCCTTTTGTAGACATCCTGGCTCTAAACCCATGCCTTCTTTTTCTTACTAAATTACTTGGTTGATAAGTTCTTTTCATAAATATTTAAAGGTATATATTTTAATTGCTGTCTATTGTACAGGTAAAATATGAGTAAAAATCTTAAAATCTTTTTGGGAATTTCTTACATTCTAATCTTATTTACATTTTTATATTTTATTTTCTCATATTTGGAAATATCTCGTCTTAATGATTTTTTATACTATAAACAATTACAAATAGATTTAGATAGATCTGTAAGCTCAAACCTTTTTTTAAATCTATTATTCTTCTTTTTATTTTGTTTAATATGGATATCTTTATTAGGTTTTGGATCTCCACTTTTAATCATTTCTGGAATTTTATTTGGAAAATGGATCGGTACTTTCATTTCTATTATATCAATTAGTGCAGGAGCTCTTTTATTGTACATAATAGCAAATTATTTTTTTAGAGATTTAGTAAATAGTTTATTTAAAAAAAAATTTTCAAGATATGTTTCTTTTTTTAAAAAAAATGAATTTTATTATTTTTTTGCATTTAGATTACTAGGTGGATTTGGGATTCCCTTTGGCCTACAAAATATATTGCCGGTAATTTTTAATATCAAAAATTCAAACTATTTTTTTGCTAGCTTATTTGGTTTTATACCTATGTTTTTTATTTGGAATACTGTTGGCGCAGGATTAAATGATTATATAAAACTTGCAGATAATTTTAGTTTATTCAATTTAATTCTCAGTAAAGAAATTTATACTCCGCTTATTCTTTTTGCGGTTATAATACTGTCTACTGCTTTAATTAGAAAAAAAATATTTCGTGAATAAAATTATGCTGGGATTTACAAAGTATGGTTGTATATATGTTTTATAAAAAACTTAGCTGGGCAGTTTGGTTGATTTTAGTAATACTATGGAATTATGGATATCCAGAAGCAACACCTTTTCAAGACGTGTTAGTTGCCGTAATTTTGTCCCTATTATTTATAATATTTAATTTAATTAGATTAAGATACTTGCATAAAACTAATTCAAGAAGTAAAAATAAGATCTAATGAAGGAGCGCTTAATATGGGAATACATTATGACTATAAATCCACACGCGGTGATAAAGCCATGAAAAAAGAAGCTAAGCGCAAAGCACGCATACAACAAAGAAGAGCAAAAAGGTCGAGTAGTGTTTCTCAATCTTCGGAGGAGAAACAGATGCATGATATTAACAAGCCTATCACATTAGAAGATCTAACTAACCCAGATAAGAATTAAATTTGGTATGAAATCTTTTGCAAGAAAAGATTCATTACTAAAAAATCGTGAAGTGTCATTAAAAAAAAATTTAAAAAAGAGAAAAAAATTTAAGATTAAAAAAAAAAAACATGACAGTATTATCAGATAAATGGATTAAAAAAGAAGCCAGTAAAGGAATGATCAAACCCTTTGTTAATAAACAAGTAAGAAAAGGTAAGATTTCTTTTGGACTCTCTTCTTATGGCTATGATGCTAGAGTGTCTAATGAATTTAAGATATTTACCAATGTAAACTCGGGCATAGTAGATCCTAAATTATTTAAAAAAGAAAGTTTTGTTACTAAGATTGGCAAAGAATGTATAATACCACCTAATTCGTTTGCTTTAGCAAGAACAGTTGAATATTTTAAAATTCCTGAAAATGTTTTAGTTATTTGTCTTGGGAAGTCTACTTATGCTAGATGTGGAATTATTGTTAATGTAACACCTTTGGAACCCGGATGGGAAGGACATGTAACTTTAGAATTTTCAAACACCACACCTCTACCTGCAAAGATCTATGCTAATGAGGGTGTATCTCAGTTTGTATTTATTAAAGGTAATGAAAAACCAAATATTACTTACGCTAAGAGAAAAGGAAAATATATGAAACAAAAAGGCGTAACTCTTCCTAAGATTTAAAATCTTAATGCACAAACTTATAATTAAAGGAAAAAGAGAAATATCTGGAAAAATTAATATTTCAGGCTCTAAAAATGCTTCTCTTCCTATATTAGCAGCTACAATCTTGGCTAATAAAGTAAAATTGACAAATATTCCTTTAGTTCAAGACATTTTTACAATGTCTGAACTACTAAAGTTTATTGGATTAAAAGTAAAACTAATAAAAAAAAAAAATTCAATAGAAGTTAAAAATAATAAAGATAATATAAATACAATGGCGCCTTACAAATTAGTAAAAACTATGCGTGCCGGTGTGTTAGTATTAGGACCACTTTTAGCAAAATACAAAAAAGCAAAAATATCACTACCAGGTGGTTGCGCTATTGGAAGCAGACCAGTTAACCTTCATTTATTTGCATTAAAAAAACTTGGAGCAAAAATTAAAATTAAAAATGGTTTTATAATTGCTGAAGCAAAAACAGGTTTGAGAGGTTCATCTATAACTTTTCCTAGTATTTCAGTTGGAGCAACAGAAAACGCTATTCTTGCTGCCTTCAAAGCAAAAGGCAAGACTATTCTAAATAATTGCGCAATAGAACCTGAAATTTTTGATTTGATTTCCTTTTTAAATAAGATTGGAGGCAAGATTAAAATTTTAGGAAGAAAAATTACAATCATAGGTGATAATAAGATTAAAAAAGAAATAAAATACAGAGTAATTTTTGATAGAATTGAACTAGGTACTTACATGATTGCAGCTGCTTTAATAGGTAAAAAAGTTGTGTTTAAAAATGTAGACTATAAATTAGTTAATTACGAAATTAAGATACTTAGAAAAATGGGTGTAAAGATTAATGTAAAAAAAAATTATATTGAAGTAGAAAAAAGTAACAAAATAAAAAATTTAAACATTACTACAAAACCGTTCCCAGGTTTTCCTACTGATTTGCAAGCCCAGATAATGGTATTAATGACACGCGCGGAAGGGGTCTCTAAAATTAAAGAAAATATATTCGAAAATAGATTTATGCATGTTCCGGAATTGCGAAGAATGGGCGCTAATATAGACGTAAAAAATAAAACAGCAACTATAACAGGACCTTCAAATCTTAATGGAGCTGAAGTAATGGCCACGGACTTAAGAGCCTCTGTGAGTTTAGTGTTAGCAGGTTTAATTGCTGAAAACAGAACAATAATTAATAGAATTTATCATTTAGATAGAGGTTATGAGTCACTAGAAAAAAAATTGAAAATTTGCAAAGCAAGTATTAAAAGAATTTAATGTGAAAGCTAAAAATTTAAAACTCATAGCTAAAACTGAAGAGGACTTAAGAGTAATATCTGCCCATTTACAAGACTCTATTGTCTCAACAGCTAATATAGCAAATCTTAAAAAAAACCGAACATTTTTGATGCAATTAAACAGGTTTATGTGGGAGGATGTTGAAAAGGGAGTTTTTAGAAAAAATAAAAGAATTAGAACAATTTTAAAGTTTGATAATATTATTGATGTAAATTCGAAAAATATTAGTCAAGTCAGCAAAGATAAATTTTTAGATTTTCTAGCTATTGAAACCCATCAAATGTTAGATAAAAATTACGAGATGAAATTAATATTTTCTGGGGACTCTATTATTAGAGTAGTTGCTGAAGTCATTGAAGTCACATTAGATGATCAAGGAGAACCTTGGGATACAAAAAATAAGCCAAAACACAAAGTTTTATAATGCTAAGTTATTTAAATGGAGATAAAATGATTACTAAAATAGACATTGAAAGATTGGGTTCTTTAGTTATAAATCTAGCAAAATATTTAAAAAAGGATTTTTAATTGGCAAAACAGGAAACTTTAGAATTTAAAGGAAAGGTAACCGAACTATTACCTAATGCTATGTTTAGAGTAAAACTTGAGAATAATCACGAAATTTTAGCTCACACAGCTGGAAAATTAAGAAAGAATAGAATAAGAGTGCTGGCTGGAGATAATGTAATGGTAGAAATGACTCCATACGATTTAACTAAAGGTAGAATAACTTTTAGATTTTAGGCCTTGTAGCTCAGTAGTAGAGCAGTACCCTGAAAAGGTATG
>PAFH01000015.1 GCA_002704145.1 Pelagibacteraceae bacterium
GTTTGAAATTCCAGTAAATAAAAAGACATTTAATGGTTTATCGCCTGCACACCAAGCGATACTAAAAAATGCTGCTTATGCTGCGAATACAGATAACTACTTCAAGGCGTTAGTGAGATACTCTGCTGATTTATCAAAATTGATGAATCAACACAAAGTAAACGTGTATCAAACATCTGATGAAATCTTGGCTCAACAGTTAAAAGGTTGGGATAAAGTAATAGGCGACTTTACGAAAAAAGACGCATTCTTTAAAAAGATTGTAGATTCACAGAAGAAATACGCTAAGAGAGTTATGAAATACTTACTCATGAATCAGCCAAATTACAAATTGGCTTATGAAAATGAGTTTGGTAGTATTTCTAAAGTTAAAATTTAATTAACTTTTAAATAATTTTTAAAAGGGGGCTTTTTGGCCCCCTTTTTTTATAGAAAATAATAAAATTTTAGAATAGTTTATTTTTATGAGAGGATTTATTAGTTTCGCAGATCATTTAAGCACTTCGGTAGGAAAGGCTTTTTCATGGTGCATAGTAATTTTAATGGGCGGAACTTGTTATGAAGTCGTAATGGCTTACGCTTTTAACGCACCGACATTGTGGAATTTTGATTTTAGTTTACAAATGTATGGAGCTATTTTTATGATGGCTGGGGCTTATACTTTATCTACAGAAGCTCATGTCAGAGGAGATGTAATTTACAGATTATTTAAGCCAAGAACACAAGGGTATATAGATTTAATTTTATACTTTATATTTTTCTTTCCAGGTGTGTTAGCGCTAGCTTTTTATGGATATGAGTATGCTGCATTAGCTTGGAAAATAAAAGAAACTAGCTGGAATAGCCCGGCTCAAATTCAAATTTACATGGCAAAAGCATTAATACCTTCAGCCGGAGTTCTTTTAATAATTCAGGGTGTAAGTGAAGTATTTCGATCAATAATTTGTATTCAAACTGGTCATTGGCCAGCGAGAATGGTTGTTGCTGAAGAAACAGAAAAAATGTTAATGAGAACTTCACAAGACGAGGATCAAAAAGATGTTATTTAGTTTAACAAATCCAGAAGTAGCAATACTAATGATGGCAATTTTTTTATTTGCTGTACTTCTTGGTTTTCCAATTGCATTTACTTTAATGGCAATGGGAGTTGGATTTGGTTATTACGCCTATTTTGATCCAACTCGTATGGAACATCTTTTAGATAATAGAATTTTTCAATTATTTGTTCAAAATACTTATACTGTAATGGATAACACAGTGTTAACTGCAGTCCCCTTATTTTTATTTATGGGATATCTCGTCGAAAGAGCTGGGATAGTTTCAAGATTATTTTTTGCTATAAGATTAGCATCGCATAGATTGCCTGCGTCCATGGCAGTCGCAGCGTTAATAACTTGTGCCCTTTTTTCAACAGCTACAGGAATTATTGGTGCTGTAGTTACTCTAATGGGCTTGTTAGCTTGGCCGGCAATGGTCAAAGCAGGCTATGATAAGAAATTTGCTTCTGGAGTAATATGTTCAGGAGGTTGTCTTGGGATATTAATTCCACCGAGCATTATGCTTATTGTTTACTCTGTTATTGCACAGCTTTCGCCTTTAAGGTTATTTGCTGCCGCAATACTACCTGGTTTACTACTCGCAGGACTATATATAGGCTACGCAATTACTAGAGCATATTTTAATCCGTCTATAGCACCAAAACCACCTGAAGAAGAAATACCTCCGAGAGCAGAAATTATGAAGGAAGTTTTGGTTTCTTTTCTTCCTCTTTTCTCACTAATTATTTTAGTGCTTGGTACAATTTTAGGAGGACTAGCTACACCTGCAGAAGCAGCAGGAGTGGGAGCATTTGGTGCAATAGTTCTGTCATACTTTTATAAGACTTTAAAATGGAAAAACTTTAAAGAGTCGGTTTTCCTTACGGCAAAGACAACTGCAATGATAATGTGGTTGTTTATTGGGTCTTGGACCTTTTCATCAGTTTTTTCTTACTTGGGAGGCCACGAAGTATTTGAGCATTTCTTTAAATCTATGGATCTTGCCCCATGGCAGTTTCTGGTAATTACCCAAATTATAATTTTCTTGCTTGGGTGGCCATTGGAATGGACTGAAATATTGATTATTTTTGTTCCAATATTTTTGCCTTTGGTTGAATTTTTTGGAGTTAATCCATATTTCTTTGCGATGTTGATCGCCCTAAATTTACAAACTTCTTTTTTGACTCCGCCCATGGCAATGTCAGCTTATTATCTTAAAGGTGTTCAATCGAAAAACGTTGAACTTATGGAAATATTCATAGGCATAATGCCTTTCTTGGGAATAGTGATTTTCGCTATGGTACTTATGTATTTATTCCCAGGTATAGCTCTTTGGTTACCAGATGCTTTATTCGCAAACTAAAAATTTATAATGATAGATACCGCTTCTCTAAATGCCAACGAATTGGTCTCCAAATTGAAATCAGGTGAAATTTCCTCAGTAGAATTGTGTAAAGCCTATATTAAAAGGATCGAAAAATTTGATAAAGAAATAAAAGCTTGGGCTTTTTTAGATAAAAAAATTCTTTTAGAAAAAGCAGAAGAAGCAGACGAATACAGAAAAACAGGAAAACCTTTGGGTTCTTTACACGGGCTTCCAGTTGCAATCAAAGATATAATTGGAACATATGATATGCCAACAGAATGCGGAACAGTCTTTAGAAAAAAAATGTCAAGCTCTCAAGACTCAGAAATAGTAAACTTACTCAAGACTGCTGGAGCAATTATTATGGGCAAAACTGTAACTTGCGAGCTAGCTTACATTCATCCAAGTAAAACAAAAAATCCACACGACTACTCTAGAACACCAGGAGGTTCTTCAAGTGGATCTGCTGCTGTAATAGCTTCACATATGGCACATTTATCAATAGGTTCTCAAACAGGTGGTTCCGTTATTAGACCTGCTTCTTACTGTGGAATTGTAGGATACAAACCTTCATACGGATTAATTTCAAGAAATGGAGTTTTAAAAACATCTGATAAACTTGATACAATAGGAGTATTTGGAAAAACTGTAAAAGATGTTGCATTACTTGCTAAAACCTTAATTAAAAAAGATTTATACGATAACGCCACCGTACATTTTGCTGCAGATGATATGATAAAAGCATGCGATGATGGACCAGTTTTTGAACCAAAGTTTATTTTTTATAAAACGGATAACTGGAAAAATATTGGCAAAGAGTCTCAAAAAGCATTTGAATTTTTAATTAAAAAACTTAAAAAAAATATAGAGGTGTTTGATATGCCCTCATATTTTAAGGAAATACCTAAAAATCATCAAATTATACACGAAACAGACTTAGCTAATAATTTTCAAGTTTATTACAAAAAAGATAAAAATAAACTATCAAAAGAAATGAGGGATGCGATCGAAAGAGGAATGAAATATTCCGCAAAGGAATACACAGATGCAATTGATTTTATGAAACAAAGCTATGAGTCTTACAAAGAAGTTTTTGATGATTACCACGGCATTATTACTCCTTCCTCAAGCGGAGTAGCTGATAAAGGCCTAAAATCTACTGGAAGTGCTGACTTTCAAAAAATTTGGACATACTTAGGTTTACCAACGATTTCGCTTCCTTTACTAACTGGAGAAAATAACCTACCATTAGGGGTCCAACTAGTTGGAAATAAACTTGATGACTTAAGATTTTTAGGCACAGCTAATTGGTTAGAGAAAAATTGCAAAGATGAATAAAATAACATCAATAATCGGTTGCGTATTTTGTATTGCTTTTTTGATAGGCTTAGCTACAACTTTAACGAGATCAATGATGATTGGTTTCAAAGATGTACTGCCAGTATATATTCTTATGGGCTTAGTAATAATAATGATGTTGTATGAAGCCTTCGGTGACAAAAAGAAATAGTCTATATCCTTTCTTACTATTATTTATTCAACCAATCTTTATGGCTTCAAATATAATTGTTGCTAGAGGAGGAGTAGAGTATGTTCCCCCTGTATCATTAGCATTTTGGAGATGGTTAACAGTATTTATAATTTTGATACCATTTTTTTTTAAAGAAATCATAAAAAAAAAAACACAATTAAAAAAAGAATCCTTCAAACTTTTTTTCTTAGGGTTGACGGGTTGTGGAATTTGTGGCGCATTTCCTTTTATAGCTGGAATGTCAACTACTATGGCAAATATGGGAATTATTTATACCTCTTCACCAATATTCATAATTGTAATGTCTGTTTTATTTTTTAAAGATAGAATTAGTTTACCTAGAATCATTGGTTTAATTTTGTGTCTTTCTGGTGTTTTAATAATTATTTGCAAAGGTGATCTATCCTTTTTAATAAATTTCAAGTTTACTTCTGGAGACTTATGGATGTTGGGTGCAGCTGTGGGTTGGGCAGTTTATTCTATTTACCTTATCAATTGGAAAAGCAACTTTAGTTTGATGGCTAGATTCACTTTAATAGCTCTTTTTGGAGCTGTCTCTTTATTTCCTTTTTATTTAATTGAAGAGTCCTTTTTTTTTAACACAGAATTTAATAATAATTTTATATTTTGGGTTTTGTTTGCCGCTATTTCTCCTGGAATTATAGCTTTCACACTGTATACAAGAGTTCAAAAATATGTTGGAGCATCTTTAGCAGGATTTACGCTTTATATATTTTCGATATATTCCGCTATTTATGGAATAATTTTATTTAATGAATATTTGTTAAGTTTTCATTATTATGGAGCAGCTCTTGTATTTGCTGGTGTTTATTTGGCTAGAAAGATTATCAAATGAAATATTTTTACTTAACTTTATCATCTATACTGATAGCGTATTTATTGGTAATTCTTTTTGTATATTTTTATCAGAGAAATTTACTCTATCACCCATCAGAAAATAATTACCAAAATGATAAAATTCAATTTAATTATGATGAGGTTTTTATAAAAGTTGATGAACAAATTGAATTAAAATCTTGGTTAATAAAAAAAGATTTTAAAAAATTAAAAACACTTCTTTTCCTTCATGGAAATGCCGGACATTTATCAAACAGAATTCATAAGCTTAATGAATTACACAAATTAGATATTAATATTTTATTAATTTCTTGGAGAGGTTTTAGTGGCAATAAAGGATCTCCAACAGAAATAAATTTATATAAAGATGCTAATGCAGCAATTAAATGGCTAAATGAACAAAAAATTAGTAATAACAATATTATTCTTTACGGTGAGTCCCTAGGAACTGGGGTAGCTGTAGAATTAGGTAAAAATAATAATTTTAACAGTATAATATTAGAGTCCCCTTTCACCTCGATTGAAAATTCCGCTAAAATTTATTACCCTTATTTGCCTGTGAAACTTCTTTTAAAGGATAGATACGACTCAATTAGTAAGATTAAAAGGATTCATGCTCCAATTTTGATCATGCACGGCAAGAAAGATGATGTAGTTCCTTTTTCAATGGGAAAAGAGTTATTTGAAAAAGCCAACAATCCTAAGCATTCTTATTTTACTTCTGATGACGATCACATGATGGAATTTAATTCTAGCTTAACAAAAACTATTAGAGATTTTATAGAAAAATATTAAGCATTTAGGCCCAGTAAAGCTTTTGCAAAAAACTCAGCTTTAAAGGGATGCAAGTCTGTATCTTTTTCTCCCATTCCTACTGCAACAATAGGTAAATTATATTTCTTACAAATAGCTAAAATAATTCCACCTTTTGCAGTACTATCAAGTTTAGTAATAATTAAACCAGAGATATTATGTATTTTACTAAATTCTTCTACTTGATTTAAAGCATTTTGCCCAGTAGTAGCATCTAAAACCAAAATTACTTCATTGGGAAATTTTTCATCAATTTTTTTAAGAACGTTTATGATCTTTTTATATTCATCCATCAAATTTTTTTTATTTTGCAATCTTCCAGCGGTATCTATTAAAGCAATATCTATTTGATTTTTTTTTGCAAATTCAGCTGTTTTAAAAGCTACTGACGCAGGATCGCTATTCATTTCTGATTTAATTATGTCAACTTTAACCTTCGCTGCCCAAACTTGAAGTTGGTCTATTGCTGCAGCTCTAAAAGTATCTGCAGCACCAAAAACTACAGATCTGTTATTATCCTTAAAATATTTCCCTAGTTTTCCTATTGTGGTTGTTTTTCCTACTCCATTAACTCCTGACACAACTATTACAGATGAGCTAGCATTGCCCATCAAACTAAGATCTTTTTCGTATCTAAGAAGTTCAATTGCCATTTTATCAGCTAATAATTTTAAAATTTCTTTATGATCTGCTAACTTTTTATCAATTTTAAAATTTTTAAAATCTTTTCTAAGTTCTTTAGCTACAGCAGTGCCTGCATCTGAGGAAATTATTAACTCCTCAAATTCATCTAAGACACGATCATCGATAACTTTTTTAGAAAAAATATTTTTGAATCCTTCAGAAAGGCCTGAAGAGCTTTTTCCCAGTCCTAATTTAAATTTGTCAAATAATCCCATTTTATATTTTTATTTTTATATTTTTTATCTCAGAGACAGGTCCGGTCATATATATATTGTTGGATTCATCTATCTCTATATTTAAAAGGCCTTCTTTAAATTTTATATTTATCTTATTTCCGACTAATTTATTTTTTAAGGCAGCAGCAGCAGTTGCACAGGCTGCAGTACCACAGGCTTTAGTCAGTCCAGCACCTCTTTCCCAAACATTTACTATTATATTTTTTTTATCAAGTACCTGAGCAAATGTAACATTAGTTTTTTCTGGAAATAGATCATGGTTTTCTATCTTAGGGCCTATTATTTTAAGATCATGCTCAAAACAATCTTTAACAAAAAAAATTATATGTGGATTTCCTACATTAACACAAAATCCGCCAGTTAAGGTTTTGTTATCAATATTTAAAGTTACGTTGCTTGGATTTAATGTTTTAGACAATGGGATATCTTTTACATTAAACAAAGGTTTTCCCATTTCGAGTTTTACATAAAAATTTTCAACTATTTTCGCATTAAGTATTCTATTGTTTGTTTTTAACTTAATTTCTTTTGTGCTTAAGTTTTTGCCTAAAAGATAAGCTACACATCTAGATCCATTTCCACAGGCGCTTATTTCACCTCCATCAGAGTTGAAAATTGTTAACGGGAATGAGTTTTCTTTTTCTTTTTCTATAAAAATTATTTGATCAAAACCAATATTTGTTCTACTTCCTAATTCAATTATTTTTTCTTTTCCTAAATTTATATCGTCGTTTCTTCTATCAATAATAATGAAATCATTTCCCAATCCATCCATTTTATAAGCATTAATAGTTGTCATAACTGATTAGTATAATTATTCATTGACTTTTAAAACCCCAAATTGTACTTTCTGTGAACTTTCCGCAAATACTTAAGTTTTTGCGGTACTCTTGAAATCAAGAGTGTCGACACTAGTCAGCGAAGGTTCGCCCACTAGTGCGATAGGTGTTGGATGTTTTAAAATGTTTGAAAATTTAACAAATAAATTAGAAAGTATTTTTTCTAAGCTTAAAAATGCTCCCTCTTTAACAGAGGAGCAGGTTGACTCTGGGTTAAAAGAAATACGACTAGCTTTATTAGAGGCAGATGTNGCTCTTCCNGTNNCTAAAGANTTTATTTCNAANGTNAAACCNAAAGCNATNGGNCAANAAATNATCAAATCNACTTCANCTGGTCAAATGATAGTAAAANTTGTNTANGATGANTTAGTAAATATTTTAGGTTCTAAAAATGAGGAATTAAATTTCAAAGCTGTTCCCCCAGTTTCTATATTATTTGTTGGTTTGCAAGGTTCAGGAAAAACAACATCTGCAGCAAAATTAGCAAAAAAAATTGAGAAAGATCATAAAAAAAAAGTAATGTTAGTTAGTTTAGATGTTCACAGACCTGCCGCTCAAGAACAGCTTAAAATGCTTGCTGAAACAAATGGAATACAATGTTTGCCAATTGTTGATAAGCAACAGCCATTAGATATAACTAAAAGAGCTTTGAATGCCGCTAATCTTAATGGTTCAGATATTATAATTTTTGACACTGCAGGTAGAACTCAAATGGATCTACCTATGATGGCTGAAATTAAGCAAATTAAAGATGTTACAAAACCAGCTGAAACTATTTTAGTAGCAGACTCTCTTACTGGACAAATAGCTGTGAATGTAGCCAGAGAATTCGACAAAGCTGTTAATATTTCAGGAATAATTCTTACAAGAGTTGACGGTGACGCTAGAGGTGGAGCAGCATTGAGCATGAAAAACGTAACAGGCAAACCAATAAAATACATTGGTGTAGGAGAAAAAATTACAGATATAGAAAAGTTTTACCCAGATAGACTAGCAAATAGAATTTTAGGCATGGGAGATGTAGTTACTTTGGTTGAAAAAGCACAACAGGATTTAAGTGATGAAAAAATTAAAGAAACAGAAGAAGAATTAAAAAAAGGAATATTTACAATGGACTCTTACCTTGCTCAACTAAGACAGATGAAAAAAATGGGAGGAATGGAGGGAGTTATGTCAATGCTGCCTGGAGTGAATAAAATGAAAGCTAAAATGAATCAAGCAAATATTGATGAAAAAATGTTAATTGAGAATGAAGCAGTAATATTATCTATGACTAAAGAAGAAAAAGAAAATCCAAAAATTATTAGCGGGTCTAGAAGAAAAAGAATTTCAAATGGATCTGGTGTAGATGTTTCTAAGATTAATAAATTACTTAAACAATTTAAAATGATGTCTGATATGATGAAAAAAATGTCGCAAGGAAAAAAAATTCCATCTGGAATGATACCAGATGAAATGCTTAATCAAATAAAATGAAAGGTACAAAATGTTAAGAATAAGATTATCAATGGGAGGTGTAAGAAAAAGACCAATATATAAAATAGTTGTTGCTGACGGAAGATACCCAAGAGATGGAAAATTTATAGAAAAATTAGGGTCTTACAATCCCCTTTTGCCAAAAGATAAAAAAGAGAGAGTAAAAGTTGAATTTGAAAGAGTTAAATATTGGATAAGTAAAGGCGCCCAGCCTACTCTTAGAGTTTCAAGAATTTTAGGCGAGATGCAGTTAATGCCCATGCCTAAACCAGGAAATAATCCTTTAAAAGCTATTCCAAAAAAAGATAGAAAAAAAGAAAGCAGTGAAGAACCAAAAGCAGAAGCTAAAAAGGAAGAACCAAAAGCAGAAGCTAAAAAGGAAAAACCAAAAGCAGAAGCTAAAAAGGAAGAACCAAAAGCAGAAGCTAAAAAGGAAGAACCAAAAGCAGAAGCTAAAAAGGAAGAACCAAAAGCAGAAGCTAAAAAGGAAGAGAAAAAGGTTTAACCAAAAGGTGATTAATAATGTTAGAAGTAAAGATTTTTACTTTGTATCCAGATCTATTTCCTGGTCCTTTAGACATAGGAATATATAAAAAAGCCAGAAAAAATAAAATTTGGGACTTAAAAGTAATAGATATTAGGAAATATTCAAAAGACAAACACAGCGCTGTAGATGACTCCCCATTTGGCGGAGGCAGTGGAATGCTTTTAAGACCTGATGTGGTTGCTTCAGCTCTTGATGCAAATGTAAAAAAAAATGAAAAAATAATCTACCTGTCACCAAAAGGTAAAAGTTTTCATCAAAAAGAAGCAAGATTTTTGAGTAAATTTGAAAAAATAAATATTTTGTGTGGTCATTTTGAGGGTATAGATCAAAGATTATTAGAAAGTAGAAATATTGAAGAATACAGTTTAGGAGATTTTGTTTTATCAGGAGGTGAAACTGCATCCTTTGTTTTTGTAGATGCTCTAGTAAGATTACTTCCAGGAGTGTTAGGAAATAAGGACTCCACAAAGGAAGAAAGTTTTGAGAACAATCTTTTGGAGTATCCTCAATACACCAAACCTAGAGAATGGGAGGGTAAAAGTCCTCCTGAAGTACTATTTTCTGGTGATCATGCTAAAATTAAGGGGTGGCGTTTATCTCAATCTGAGGCTATAACACGACGCCAGAGACCTGATCTATGGAAAAAATATTTAAATAAAAAAAATGAAAAACATTGAAGATATAAATAGAGAAGCAATAAAAAAAATAGTTGCTAATAAAAAAATTACTGAATTTTCTCCGGGAGATACAATTAAAGTAGGAGTTAAAATTGTGGAAGGAAAAAGAGAACGAATACAGTATTTTGAAGGCGTCTGTATTGCAAAAAAAAATAGGGATATAAATTCATCTTTTACTGTAAGGAAAATTTCATTTGGTGAGGGAGTTGAGAGAACATTTGCACTTTATAGTCCTAATGTTGACTCTATTAAAGTTATCAGAGCAGGAAAAGTTAGAAGAGCAAAGCTTTATTATTTGAGAAATCGAAAAGGTAAATCTGCTAGAATTGCAGAAAAAATTAAAAAAAAAATTGGTGTTGACGTTTCAGTTAAATCAGATGTTACACCCGTTAAAGAAGAAGTTAAAGTTGAGGAGACTAAAAAAGAAACACCAATAGCTGAAGCTAAAGCTGAAAAACCAATTAGCGAAAAAAAATAATATTAATGTCTAGAACTCTATACGATAAGATATGGGAAAACCATCTTGTTCATGAGCAGAAGGATGGAACTTCTTTAATTTATGTAGACCGCCATCTTGTTCACGAAGTAACTAGTCCACAAGCTTTCGAGGGTTTAAGATTACAAAAAAGAAAAGTTAGACGACCTGAGTTTACGCTAGCCGTCTCAGATCATAACGTTCCAACGACTGATAGATCAAAAGGTATAGACGATGAAGAGTCAAGGATTCAAGTCGAAACTTTAAGAAATAATTGTGAAGAGTTTGGAGTAGAACTTTTTGATGTAAATGATAAAAGACAAGGTATCGTTCATGTTATCGGACCAGAACAAGGATTTACTCAACCAGGAGCAGTTATAGTTTGTGGTGACAGTCACACTGCTACCCACGGTGCATTTGGTGCTTTAGCATTTGGGATAGGAACTTCAGAGGTAGAGCACGTTTTAGCAACTCAGACATTAATTCAAAAAAAAACAAAAAACTTTAGAATAAACGTTAATGGAAGTTTGCCAAAAGGTGTAACAGCAAAAGATGTAATCTTAAAAATTATAGGTACGATAGGAACTGCAGGAGGTACTGGCTATGTAGTCGAGTATGCTGGAAGTGTTATTAGAAACCTAAGCATGGAAGAAAGAATGACAGTATGTAATATGACTATTGAAGCTGGAGCTAGAGCAGGACTGATAGCACCAGATGAAAAAACATTTCAATATTTAAAAGGAAGAACGATGTCTCCCGAAGGTAAAAATTGGAATAAGGCTGTTGAATTTTGGAATACACTTTATTCAGACAAAGATTGTAAATTTGATAAAGAAATTAACATTCAAGCTGAAAATATTGAACCACTTGTAACTTGGGGAACTTCTCCTCAGGACGTGTCACCTGTTACCGGATTAGTACCTGATCCTGATAAGGAGAAAAATGCGGATAGAAAAATGGCTATGAAAAGATCTTTAGACTATATGGGTCTTAAGGCTAATACAAAAATATCTGATATAAAAATAGATAAGATTTTTATTGGAAGTTGTACCAACGGGAGGATTGAAGATTTGAGAGTAGCTGCAGAACTGTTGAAAGGAAAAAAAATTGCCAAAAATATAAGCGCAATGGTTGTTCCTGGATCTGGATTAGTAAAAATACAGGCTGAAAAAGAGGGGCTAGATAAAATATTTAAAGAAGCGGGTTTTGAGTGGAGAGAACCGGGGTGTTCTATGTGTCTTGGAATGAACCCTGATCAGCTTAAACCAAAAGAAAGGTGTGCATCCACATCCAATAGAAACTTCGAAGGAAGGCAAGGTAGAGGAGGAAGAACCCATCTTGTTAGTCCAGGAATGGCGATTGCAGCAGCAATCAATGGACATCTTTCAGATGTAAGAGAGATTCAGTAATGGAAAAGTTTACTAACCTTAAATCGATACCTTCTTATCTATCTTTACAAAATATCGATACAGATATGATAATTCCTAAACAATTTTTAAAAACCATTAAAAGAACTGGATTGGGTAAAAGCTTATTCTATGAGATGAGATATGATGAAAATGGAAAAGAAATAAAAGATTTTATATTAAATAATAAACCTTATAGCGAATCTAAGATTTTAATTTCTGGTAAAAATTTTGGATGCGGTTCTTCAAGAGAGCATGCTCCGTGGGCACTACTAGACTTTGGTATTAAATGTGTAATTAGTTCAAGCTTTGCAGATATATTCTATAATAATTGTTTTAAAAATGGAATTTTGCCAGTAAGACTTGACGAAGAAAAAGTTTTGAAATTATCAGAATACTCTATCAGAAAAGGTGAAATTGAAATAGATTTAGAAAAACAAGAAATAAAATCTGGTAACGAAATAACAAAATTTGAAATTGATTCTTTTAAAAAGAAATGTTTGATTGAGGGTTTAGATGATATTGCTTTATCTATGGAAAAGACCAGTCAAATAGATAATTTTGAAAAAGAGATGAAACTAACGAAACCGTGGATTTAAAACAATGAATAAGACAAATAGTAGAAAAATTTTATTATTACCAGGAGATGGGATTGGACCAGAGGTGGTAAAAGAAGTTAAAAAAATATTAGAATGGTTTAATAAGCATAAATCTTTAGACTTTAGTTTCGAGGAAGAATTAATTGGAGGAGCGTCAATTGATGCTAACAAAATACCAATAACTGATGAAGTTTTTTATAAGTCACTTCAATCGGATGCTGTAATTCTAGGAGCCTGTGGTGGTCCAAAATGGGATAATTTAGAGTTTTCAAAAAAACCTGAGAGAGCGCTTTTAAAACTTAGAAAAGAACTAAAATTATTTGCAAATTTAAGACCAGCAATATGTTTTAAACAATTAGTTGACGCATCTTCATTAAAACCAGAAATAGTATCGGGTTTAGATATTATGATTGTAAGAGAGCTGACCGGAGGAATCTATTTTGGAGAGCCTAGGGGAATCGAACCAATTGAAAACAATCAAAGAAGAGGCGTTAATACACACACTTACACTACAAATGAAATACACAGGATTGCTAAAGTTGCTTTTGATTTAGCAAAAAAAAGAAAAAATAAAGTGACCTCTTGCGAAAAATCCAATGTGATGGAAGCTGGAGTTTTATGGAGAGAAGAAGTTCAAATAATCAAGGATAAAGAATATAAATCGGTAGAATTAAATCATATGCTTGCAGACAACTGTGCAATGCAATTATTGAGAAATCCAAAACAATTTGATGTGATTTTAGCAGATAATTTGTTTGGAGATATGTTATCTGATGAAGCCGGTATGTTAACCGGATCATTAGGTCTGCTTCCCTCTGCATCTTTAGGCGCTAAAGATAAAAAAGGAAAAATTAGATCTTTATATGAGCCCGTACACGGTTCGGCTCCTGATATTGCTGGAAAAAATTTAGCCAACCCCATAGCAACTATTTTAAGCTTATCAATGGCTTTAAGATATTCCCTGAATCTTGATAAAGAGGCTGATCAACTAGATCAAGCTGTGCAGAAAGTGCTAGATGATGGTTTGAGAACCAAAGATATAATTTCTAAAGGAAAAAAGGAAGTCACCACAACAGATATGGGTGATGCAATTATATCGAAATTGAAATAAAATAGTAAGTAATATGAATCTAGCAATTATCGGAGCCACAGGAAATGTTGGCAGAAAAACAATTGAAGTACTCGAAAAATCAGAAATCAAAATCAAAAATCTTTTTTTGGTAGCTTCTAAAAAAAGCGCAGGAGAAAAATTAAAATTTAACGATAAAGAAATAATAATAGAACAATTGGAAAATTATGATTTTTCTAAGGCTGAGATTACTATTTTTGCTGCTGGTAGTGAAATTGCAAAAAATTGGGTGCCAAAAGCTTCAAAAAATACAATAGTTATTGATAACTCAAAATATTTTAGAATGAATGACGATGTTCCTTTAGTTGTAGCAGAAGTTAATTCTGAAGATTTAAAAAAACATAAAAATATTATAGCAAATCCTAATTGTTCAACAATTCAATTGATGCTACCGCTTAAACCCCTTCATGATAAATATAAAATTAAAAGAGTTATTGTTTCAACTTATCAAGCAGTTTCTGGAGCTGGCAAGGCATCAGTTGATGAATTATTTAGCCAGACTAAAGATTATCTTAGTGATAAAAAAATAATGTCAAAAAATTTCACAAAACAGATAGCTTTTAATCTCATACCTCATATAGATATTTTTGTTGATGATGGATATACGAAAGAAGAATGGAAGATGGAGAATGAAACTAGAAAAATATTAGACAACGAAATAGGTTTGAGTGCAACTTGTGTAAGGGTCCCAGTAAAGACTTCACACTCTGAGTCTGTAAATATAGAATTTGAAAATGATTATGAATTAGAAACAGTAAAACAAATACTTAGTAATGCACCAGGCTGCAAAGTTATAGATGAACAAAAAGATGGAGGTTATATTACGCCTTTAGAAGCTGAAGGAAATTATTCAACTTTTATATCTAGAATAAGAAAAGATAATTCTAATAAAAAAGCAATAAACATTTGGGTAGTATCAGACAATCTTTTAAAAGGAGCTGCTTTGAATACGGTTCAAATTGCAGAATATTTGATTAAAAACAATAAAAAATAGTAAATAGAATATGAATACAGACAAAAATCCCTTAAGCCCACACTTGCAAATTTATAAGTGGCAAATTTCGTCCCTTCTTTCTATAACTCATAGAATAGTTGGAGTAATAAATATTTTAATTATTACTTTAATTTGTTTTTGGTTTTTGTCTTTATCACTAGGTGAAAGCAGTTATGAGCCTGTAAGAATTTTTTTAACAACTTTTTTTGGCAAATTTTTAATTATTTGTTTCTGCTGGTCCTTTAGTTTTCATATTCTAAATGAGACTAGGCACATTGCTTGGGATATAGGATTAGGTTTTGATCTTAAGATTGCAAAGATTACAGGAATTTTAGTTTTTATAGGATCTTTTTTTTTAGCAATTTTATTTTATATAATAGGTAAAAATTTTATTTAGCATGCATAGTTCTACAAAAAAATGGTTATTTACAAAAATTAGCTCTGCAGTATTAATACCTTTTATGATTTGGTTTATAGTTAATTTAGTAAAAATTTATGATAATGATTATCAACAAATTATTCAATTTTTCTCTTCACAGCCTTCCAAAATATTATTCTCTTTATTTGTTGTTATTGCTTACTTTTTCTATGCTTTAACAATGAGTGAAATATTCGAGGATTACATTAGTAATGATAAAATCAAAAATGTCGCAAATAAAACTATAAATTTATTTGCTATAGTAATTCCTTTAATAACTATCGTTGGAATTTTAAAATTATAAATGAGTGCATATAAAATTATAGATCATGAATACGACGTTGTGGTACTTGGGGCAGGTGGATCCGGATTAAGAGCAGCTGTTGGTTTATCCGAGGCTGGTTTAAAAACTGCATGTATTTCTAAAGTGTTTCCGACTAGAAGTCACACCTCAGCTGCCCAAGGTGGCATCTCAGCTGCTCTAGGAAATATGGGAGAAGACGACTGGAGATGGCACATGTATGATACTGTTAAAGGCTCCGATTGGTTAGGAGATCAAGATGCTATAGAATATTTGTGTAAAGAAGCTCCGAGAGCTGTTGTTGAGCTCGAGAGATATGGTGTTCCATTTAGCAGAACCGAAGATGGAAAAATTTATCAAAGACCATTTGGGGGAATGACAAAAAATTATGGAAATGGAACTGCTCAAAGAACTTGTGCGGCAGCAGATAGAACAGGCCACGCAATTTTACACACTTTGTATGGACAAGCATTAAAACAAAATACAGAATTTTTTATTGAATACTTTGCCTTAGATTTGATTATGAAAAATGGTGAATGCAAAGGATTGATTGCTTGGAATTTAACAGATGGTACAATTCATAGATTTAGGTCGCACATAACTATAATTGCTACTGGAGGATACGGAAAAGTTTATTATTCAGCTACTTCAGCTCACACATGTACTGGCGATGGTAATGCCATGGTGTTAAGAGCGGGTTTACCCTTGCAAGATATGGAGTTCGTTCAATTTCATCCAACTGGAATTTATGGCGTAGGTTGTTTGATCACAGAGGGAGTTAGAGGCGAAGGTGGATTTTTAGTAAATGGAAGAGGTGAAAGATTCATGGAAAGATATGCTCCTAATGCAAAAGATTTAGCTTCAAGGGATGTTGTAAGCAGATCTATGGAAATGGAAATAAATGAAGGCAGAGGAGTAGGTCAAAATAAAGATCATATAAATTTACACTTAGATCATTTAGATAAAAAGGTTATTGAAGAAAGATTGCCAGGAATTTCAGAAGCAGCTAAAACATTTGCGAATGTAGACGTTAATAAAGAACCAATACCTGTTGTGCCTACCGTACATTACAACATGGGTGGAATTCCAACTAATTATAAAGCAGAGGTTTTAACGTTAAATGGATCAGAAAAAATAGTTCCAGGTTTGATGGCTATAGGTGAAGCGGCTTGCGTTTCAGTTCATGGAGCGAATAGACTAGGATCAAATTCTTTAATTGATCTAGTTGTTTTTGGAAGAGCTGCTGCAAAAAGAGCTGCAGAACTTGTCAAAACCGGAACTCCTCATGAAAAAGTTTCTAATTCTGAGACTGACAAATGTTTAGATAGATTTGACAAGATTAGAAATTCAAATGGATCAACTAAAACTTCTGATCTTAGATTAAAAATGCAAAAAACAATGCAATCTAAATGTGCAGTGTTTAGAACTGAAAAAACATTAAAAGAAGGGTTAGAGCAAATAAGAAAACCATATGAAGGGTTGAACGATATTTCGGTAAAAGATAAATCATTATTATTTAACACTGATTTAGTTGAAACACTGGAGTTTGATAATTTAATTCGACAAGCATTAACAACAATGAATTCCGCTTATAATAGAAAAGAAAGTAGAGGAGCCCATGCTAGAGAGGATTTTGTTAAAAGAGACGACAAAAATTTTATGAAACATACTTTAGCATGGCAAAATGATGATAAAGTAGAGATTAAATATAGAGATGTTCATTCAACAACTTTGACTAATGATGTACAATATTTTCCTCCAAAGGAAAGAGTATACTAATTAATGGTTCAATTTAACTTATCTCAAAATTCTAAAATTGAAATTGGAACATATTATAAAGACAAAACGAATTCTGCAAATTTAAAAAAAGTTAATGTTTATAGATGGGATCCATCTACAGGAAAAAATCCAAGAATAGATACATTCGAGGTAGATATGAGCAACTGTGGTCCGAAGGTTTTGGATATTTTATTTAAAATTAAGAATGAAATTGATCCATCCTTAACATTTAGAAGATCTTGTGCTCACGGAGTTTGCGGTTCTTGTGCGATGAATATTGATGGAATAAATACTTTAGCATGCATTAAATCACATACAGATATTAATGGAGATTTAAATGTTTACCCATTACCGCATTTAAAAGTTGTAAAAGATTTAATTGGAGATTTAACAACACTTTACAGACAATATGAGTCCATTCAGCCTTGGTTAAAAACTCAACAAACTGGAGAAGAAAAGGTTGAGTTAAAACAATCCCAAAAAAATAGAGAAAAACTTGATGGCTATTATGAGTGTATCCTATGCGCATGTTGTTCAACTTCTTGTCCAAGTTATTGGTGGAATGGAGACAAGTATCTAGGACCTGCTGTTTTACTTCAGGCTTATCGCTGGATCAATGATAGTAGAGATGGAGATAAAAAAGCTCGTTTAAAAAAGGTTGCTGATGAATTGAAATTATATAGATGTCATACTATTATGAATTGTACTAATTCATGTCCAAAAGGATTAAATCCTGCAAAAGCTATTGGTTCTATTAAGAAAATGCTTGCAACAAGCTAAATCCTTATTTATTCAATAACTTCATGAGAACTATTGATCACTATTTAAATGGCAAATCTTTCAGTGGAAGTTCAAAGAGATTAGGGAAAGTATTCAATCCGGCGACTGGAGAACAAAGTGCCGAAGTAAAATTAGCTTCTACCAAGGATGTTGACGAAGCAGTAGCGAACTCTAAAAAGGCTTTTGATTCTTGGTCAAACACACCGCCACTTGTGAGATCCCGAGTAATGTTCAAGTTTAAAGAATTAATAGAAAAAAATTCAGATGAACTTACCAAAATAATCGTTAATGAACATGGTAAAGTATATGAAGATGCTAGAGGTTCATTAATCAGAGGCCTAGAAGTAGTTGAGTATGCATGTGGCATTCCTCAGATGTTAAAGGGTGAATTTACAGAAAATGTTGGTTCTAATGTTGATAGTTGGTCTTTAAGACAGCCTCTTGGTGTTTGTGCTGGAGTAACACCTTTTAATTTTCCTGCAATGGTCCCAATGTGGATGTTCCCAATGGCGATTTCTTGCGGAAATACATTTGTTTTAAAACCTTCAGAGAAAGATCCATCGTGTTCAATAAGATTAGCAGAACTACTGAAAGAAGCAGGACTACCTGATGGTGTTTTTAATGTTATTAATGGAGACAAAGAGGCTGTAGACGCTCTTATAAATAACAAAGATGTTGCTGCAATGAGTTTCGTGGGCTCAACACCCATAGCTAAGTATATTTATGAAAACTGTGCTAAGAATGAGAAAAGGGTTCAAGCATTAGGTGGAGCGAAAAATCATTGTGTTGTTATGCCTGACTGTGACTTAGATCAAGCAGTAAATGGATTAATGGGAGCAGCGTACGGTTCTGCAGGAGAAAGATGTATGGCTCAATCAGTAGCTGTTGCAGTAGGCAATATAGGAGATAAACTAGTTGATAATCTTGCAAAAAAAGTTGAGGCTTTAAAAGTTGGTCCTGGTATGGATAAAAAATCTGAGATGGGACCGCTAGTTACAAAAGAACATTTGTCTAAGGTTGAAGGATATGTGGGAATAGGAGTAAAGGAAGGAGCTAAATTAGTAGTTGATGGAAGAAATCTTAAACTTCAAGGGTATGAGAATGGATATTACATAGGAGGATGTTTATTCGATCAAGTGACTTCAAAAATGAGAATATACAAGGAAGAAATATTTGGACCAGTGCTCTCAGTTGTAAGAGCAAAAGATTTTGATGAAGCTTTGAAACTTGTAAACGATCACGAATTTGGAAATGGGGTCAGCATTTTTACTAGAGACGGAGATTCTGGAAGAACTTTTTCTAGTAAAGCAAAAATCGGAATGGTAGGTATAAACATACCTATTCCTGTTCCAATGGCTTTTCACAGTTTTGGAGGGTGGAAACGATCATTATTCGGAGACCAACATATGCATGGACCAGAGGGCGTAAGATTTTATACTAAACTAAAAACTATTACTTCAAGATGGCCATCTGGCATGAGATCCGATCCAGAATTTGTAATGCCAACTATGAAATAAAAGGAGAAAACTTTGAAAAAAAAAAATTACTTTAATTGGAGCCGGTCAAATTGGCGGAACATTGGCTCATTTAATCGCATTAAAAAATTTAGGCAATATCGTAATGTTTGATGTAGCGGAAGGAATAGCTAAAGGTAAAGCCCTAGATATTGCTCAGTCATCGCCTATAAATAACTCAAATGTAAGTATAATTGGTACGAATAACTATGATGATACAAAAGACTCAGATGTAGTTATTATAACAGCTGGAGTGCCTAGAAAACCTGGGATGAGCAGAGACGATTTGTTAGGAATCAACCTTAAGATAATTAAACAAGTAGCTAATGGAATAAAAAACACATCTCCAAATGCATTTGTAATTTGTATTACCAATCCTTTGGATGTAATTGTCATGGCTCTTCAAAAGTATTCAGGTCTTCCAAGAAATAAAATTGTTGGTATGGCAGGAATATTAGACTCTTCAAGATTTATATATTTTTTATCGCAAGAGCTGAAAGTGCCGGTTAATAAAATAAAATCATTTGTTCTAGGAGGGCATGGAGATACCATGGTTGCAATGATAAATCATACTTTCGTTGATGGAGTAAGTTTATCAAAGATTATTGAGTCAGGAAAATTAAGCAAATCTAAATTGGACAGTTTAGTAGAACGAACAAAAAAAGGCGGAGCAGAGATAGTGAAATATTTAGAGAAAGGATCTGCATTCTATGCACCAGCTGCATCGGGTGTAGAAATGGCTGAAAGTTATTTAAACGACGAAAAAAAGGAACTTCCTTGTGCAGTATATTTAAGTGGAGAATATGGCTTTAAAGATATTTATGCAGGTGTCCCTGCAGTAATTGGAAATAATGGAATTGAAAAAATTGTAGAACTAAGTTTATCAAATGATGAAAAAAATTCATTTGAAGAGTCTGTAAAATCAGTACAGGAACTTTATAACGCTGCAAAAAAAATAGATCCCGAACTTTAGTCTTTAATGACGATTAGAAAACAAGAAGTTATTGATTTAGTTTTGATAGGAACAGGTCTATCTGGTCTAAATTTTATAGACACATTTCTTAAAAAAAAAAAGAAAAATTCATGTAATATCTCCAAATTTAAAAGAAAATATAAATAAAAAAAAATATATAAATGCATTGCCATCTCAGATGCATGGTAAAGATTTTTTAGTAGAAAATTATTTTAACTCAAATCAGCTTATTGTCGATCAAGGTTGTAAAGTTTTAGGCTCTCTAGAAAAGGGAGGTTTGTCAAATTACTGGGGTTTACAAATAGATAGTTATTTGAACCAAGATCAAAAAAACTTAAAAAAAAAAACTATAACATCATTACAAAATTCTTTTATAGAATTTTTAAAAAGATGTAATTTATTGGGCACATGTAAAATAACTGGAAAAGTTGTTTACCAAAATAAATATGAAATTCCAAACTTTTTAAAAAGACTTATTAATGCAAAAGATAAAAATTTTATTTGTCAGAAACCTATTTTAGGATTTACATCAAAAAAACTTAAAGATAAAGATTTAAATAATGTAGACGAAGAAAAAACAAAACTTAATGCAAAAAATTTTTTTAAAAAAATTAAAAAAAAAAACAATATTATATTTCACAATTTTTTTGTAGATAAAATTTTTAAGATGCAAAACTTTTTTGGAATAGTTTGTGTAGATGCAAACAAAAATAAAAAAACTTTTTATACTAAAAAAATTGTTTTCGCTGCAGGAACTATTGCTACTACAAAAATTATAGTTGATTACTTAAAGATAAAGTCTGAAGTAAGAATAAGACACCATCCAAGATTATTAAGTGTTTTTTTTTCAAGGAAATCTATTATATCGAAGTTAAAATTTACTCCATCTTTAATTCAAATAATAAATAATCATAAAAAAGACTACTATACTGCAGATTTAAGACCAGGAAATAAACTAATAACTAAATCAATAATAGAAGCATTTCCCTTCATGTGGCCATTTAAGTTTTTAATTAATTTGATTAGACACAGATTACTATTCTCAAACATTTTATTAGACTCTTCTTATAGTAACTTATTTATGAAAAAAGAAAAAAAAAGCTATAAGTTATATGTAAAAAAAAAAGATACTAAAAAAAAATTAACTCAACGAAATCGTAAAATATTTGAGTTTTTGAAAAAAAACAAAGTTGTATTTCCCTTTTTTAAAACATTTTTTCCAGGTTTTGGTGCTGATTACCATTATTTTGGCAGCATTCCGTTTAACAATAAAGGAAAGTTAAGTGTTAATGATCAATGTCAATTAAATGGAAATAAAAATATTTACATAGTAGATGGATCCGTTTTTAATTTTAAAACAAACAAATACCCCCTAGGATTAATGGTTGCAAATGCTAGGAGAATAGGAAAACTACTTTCTAAATGAGTAATTTTAGAATTTATATTTATTTGAAATTCAAATATTTTTGTTTATCTTTTCTTACAAGAAGTAACACCAGAATTAATGAAATATCAAAAATCTTAAATAAAATTACAAATAAAAAAAAAACAATTCTTACTAGTCAGCTAAGGGTAGGTTTTTTTTTAGTATTAAAATATTTATTAAAAGAAAAACCTAAAAAAAAGGAAATTATTTTAAATTCTTATAATTTACCTGAGATGGTAAATATATGTAAAAATCTTAATTTGAATATCGTTTATACTAAACTTAATGAAAATATTTTTTTGTCGAAAAATGATTTAAAAAAAAAAATAAACAAAAACACTTTAGCAGTTGTTATAACTAACATGTTCAATACTACTGATGATATAATTCAAATTAAAAAGATTTGTTCAAAAAAAAATATTCCTCTTATAGAAGATAACGCTATCTATTTTGGTAATTATATCAAAAAAAATAACAGAAAAATTTTCTCTGGAAGTTTTGGAGACTACTCACTTCATAGTTTCAATATTATGAAAAGTATAAGTGCATTATACGGAGGGAGTGTTTCTACAAATGATAAAAAATTTATTAAATTTGCCAATAAAGAGATGCTAGAATTTAAAAAATTTCCTTTATTAAAATATATTAATCAGTGTTTTATTTTTATTTTTTTAAAATCTCTATCTTTTAAAATTATATATAGTCTTTTCTTTTTCAGACTTATAAAAATAGCCCATAGAAATAATTTAAATCTTGTGCTAAGTTTAGTTTATCCAAGCTTAAAATTTAAAAAAGCTTTAATCCCAAAAAATTATTACACCAATATTTCTTCTTTCTCGATAAATATGATTTTTTATCAACTCAATGATACTTTTAACACTGAATATAATCATGATATAAGAAGAAAAAATAATATTTACTATAGTCAAAAGTTATTTAAAAAAAAGATTAAGCCTTTAAAGTATATAAATATTAAAGAACAAGATTTTCAAAATTTTAATGATTTTCCAATTATAGTAAAAGATAAAATAAAATTGATGAACTATCTTTTTAACAGAGGAATCGAAACAAAAGCAATCCAATATGTAGACTGCCATAAATTATTTAAAGGAAAAAATAGTCAGAACTGTAGTAACTTTGAGAATAAAATTCTTTGTCTTCCAAATCATATAAAAATCTCAGAAATGTATATAGATTATGTTGTTAACTGCATTGATTTGTTCTACAAAAAATATTGATGAATTTTAAAAAGGAAATACTACAATGGAGTACATACCTTTTTTTAGGTATTTTTTCGTTTTTAATTAATTATTGGACTGGCTCACGCGGAGTTTTTTCTATTGATACATTCGTTCATTTTGACTCAGCAGTAAGAATATTAAAAGACGAATTACCAATTAGAGATTTTTGGATAGTTCACGGATTCTTAATAGACTATATACAAGCATTATTTTTCAAAGTGTTCGGAGTGAATTGGAAAGCATATATCTTGCATGGCTCAGCATTTAATATAGTTGTAACTTTACTTTCGTTTAAAATTTTTAATGAATTCAATATAGATAAGAAATACTCGATTATATTATCTATTTGTCTATCAGTTTTAGCTTATCCAGTTAGTGGTACTCCATTTTTGGATTTACATTCTGCATTTTTTTCCATGATATCTATGTACCTGATCTTAATTTCTATTAAAAAAGAATCTTTATCTTATTTATTTATAGCAATAATTTTTTTAGGACTGGCTTTTTTATCCAAACAAGTACCTGCAGGTTATTTTATAATTCTAGTAACAATATTTTTATTAATTTATAGTTACCAAATTAAAAGCTATAACCCATTATTCACTGCATTAGCCGCATTAATCGTATTCTTGCTATGTTTGTTTACTTATTTAATTTTAACAAATACTAATTTTAATGATTTTATTTTACAGTTATTTATTTTTCCGAACGAAATAGCTGGACCTAGATTTAAAAATTATACTATAAATCTAGGCAATATTTTTTTAAATATAAAATTTATCTATTTTTTCCTAATACCAATCATAATTCTTTTATTACTTGAGATTTTTAAAAAAAAATCGAAAAATATTAAGGAATTAAATTATCTTTTGATTATAATTTTTTTTTCAATCTCATTAATTTTTCATCAGATTTACACCAAAAATCAAATTTTTATATTTTTTCTGATACCGTTTTTGTGCGCATTCTTGATTTATTTTTTGAATTATGAAAAATTTAGGCATAAAAAATACCTAAATCATTTTTTAGTTCTTATTTGCATAATATTAACTTTTAAATATCATCTAAGATATAATGAAGATAGAAAATTTCATGAATTATTTAGTACGAACCTTGATAAAGGAATAGAAGTAGATTTTAATAGAGATTTTTTTAAGGGGCTTAAATGGATCACACCTGCATTTAGTGATCCAAAAAAAGAATTAGAAATTATAAAAAATTTTTACATAAAAATCAAAAAAGATGAAACTAATTTTATATTAATTACAAAGTATACTTTTTTTTCAGGCTTGTTGGATAAAAGTGTAAAAACCCCAAGCCGTACATTTGATAGAATATCTTATCCGAGATTAAATAGTAAATATTATAAAGATTATAAAAACTATTTTAATGATAATATTGTTAAAAATAATATAGAAAATATATACGTGTTTAACCCTGGATTCAAATTAACAAATGAGGATTTAAGTGAACTTATTTTTAATTATATTCCAAAAAACTGCCATACATTAGAAAATTTCAATTCTTATACCTACAAAATAAATTTAAGTAATTGCGATTTTTCAGACTCTAAATGAAAAATATCAAATTTAAAAAGATAAACAATAAACTAAATTTCAAGAGTTTAAAAAAAATAGAATTAATATTAAAAACTGAAAATCGAACATCAATAGCCGCGAATCTATCAAGAAAGAATTTCAATAAGTATTTGAGTTTAATTATTAAATCAAAAAATTTTGAATTGTTTTTAATTTTTTTCAAAAAAAATGTAATTGGTTATGCAATTTTAGTTAAAAAGCCAATATATTTAATAGATAATTTTACAGCACTAAAATTTAACTTTTTTTTTGATTTATTGTTAAATTTAAATTTTATTAGCATTATAAATATAATTCTTTCTATGTTTAATTTAGACAATCTAATTATCTCAAAGACAAAAACGAAAATTTTATCAGAGTCACTTAATTTAAATTTATTAGCTATTGAACAAAAATATCAATCTAAAGGATTTGGCAAAAAATTTTTAGAGTATATTATTAAAAATACCAATTTTAAAAGTAGATATTTAACATGTGAAACTGACAATTCTAAATCTACAAATTTTTATATTAAAAAAATTAAATTTAAGAAGATTGGAAATAAAATTAGATTTTCTAAAACATTACAAGTATTGGCTAAAAGACTGTAAATTTAATTTCCAGTCTTGCTCTTTATGTATATCAAACTTTTATAAAATTTTGATGGCTCTGTATAAAGATAAGCCGCAACTAGTAATAAATTAAAAAGTATAATTAAAATAATTGGAATTATAAAATGGGAAGAAAAATATAATTTAAATAAATAAAATAGAAATATATAAGTTAGAGAGATCAAAATTACCCTAAATAAAAAAACACAATTTACTCTTAATGAATGCAAAAATAAACCAAATAAAGATAATTTTGATTTTCCATAAAATCTTTTTTTCCTGTCAGCAAATAATCTAAGTAATTTACAATTTTTAGATAAAGCAGATGAATAAGCAAACCATGTGCTGTTATCAGATAAAATCTTTTTAAGATTTTGAGAATAAAAAGAAGAATAGCTTCCAAAATTTATTAATCTTGCAGCAAATAAACACGTGATTACTTTATGAACTTTATAAAGTACATCAAAAATAAGCCCTTCTTTTCTCTTATTTCTGCAAGAAACTACAACACAATCTTTATTTCTTTTCGCACTACTTATCATTTCAGGAATTTTACTTGAGTCGTCTTCACCATCTGAGTCCATTACAGTTATTATTGAATTGATTTTAAGAGAATGAATATATCTTAAACCAATAGAGATAGCTTTTTGACTACCTAAATTTTTTTTTAATTTTAAGATATTTAATTTTTTGATATTTTTGAACTTCTTAATTGTAATTTTCGATATATTTTTCGAATTATCATCTACTACAAAAATATCAGCTTTTTCTCTTAAGATTTTAAGTTGGTTATTGATTTCTTTTAAAAGCTTTTGGAGAGATTTCCAATCGTTATATAAAGGTAATAAAAAAATATTATTTTGCAATTTAAAATTATTTTGGGTCTAGATCTTTTTTAATTTTATTGATGAAATCATTTATTAAATTTGCATCCTCTTTTGACAAATACCTATCCTTTTTGAGCCCGTTTTTAATTTCATTTCTAACCTTTTCTTTTATATTTTCCACATTTTCTTTTGAATTGATATTTTGAATCTTCGTCTCAATTAGCTTGATAGTATGACCGATAGTCAACTTATAAACTATAAAAAATAGAACAAATACTGTTAAAATCTTATATAAAAAAATTTTCATTCTACTCTTTTATAAACCTCATAAATAATTGCTCCATCAATAATAAACTCGTCGTATTTAAAAAAATTTGAAGGTATATCATATTTTTTATTGTACCTCTTATCAACATCTGAAATTCTATTAGAGTATAAATAGTCAGATGTATAGTTTTCTTTGTTGGACACTAATTTAATTTTACTAACGTCTTTATTTTCGATTAACTCTATCATTCTCCAAAGCGGATACCAAGAAGCTATTCCAATTTTGATAATCTCTTTATCTTGATTTTCTTCTAAAATTTTATTTAAAAATTGGATTGACGATAATCCTGTATAATCAACTTCAACTGTATTTTTTATTTTATCAGAGGTTATCACATTAAAATAAAATGATTGATAAGGATGATAAATAGTAATTCTGTAGGTCGTTAAAATAATTAAAATTAAAAATAAAAATTTGAAAATATTTTTTTTAAGCAGATTTTTTTTATATTTGGTCAAATATATATTCATGTAATAAATAGCAAAATAAATTATAAAAAAATAAAGGAAATAAACAATTCTCCAGCTATTATACATTTTTATATTGAGAAAAATTACTCCTAATGTAATAAACACAAAGCTAAAAAAAATGAAAAAATCTTTTTGTTCATTTTTTCCCCTCCAAAAATCTGCATAGATAGATCGAGACTTAATATTAGTGAATCTTTTAAAAAATCTTAATACCATATTTGAAAACCCAAGAAAAAATAATATTAGATGTAATAAAGGTGTAGAAATAATTATCCAAATAGGAATATAAGAATATGGTAATAAATTAGAAGAATAATAATTATTAAGAAAAAAAACTTTTGCATTAAAATAGTCATTAAGTATTTTAAAATAACTTACTAAGCTGTTTATAGTATCTTCCCATAAAAGCGGCCAAAAAAAGATTAAAAAGAAAATATAGCTTGCAACAAATAATAAAATATAGGTTATTTCTTTCTTAAATTTTTTTTTCGAAAAAGAAAATAACCATAAAGTAATAAAAGTTAGTGGAAAAAAAATTGCAAACATTCTTACTGTAGTAGAAGCTGCTGAAAATAAAGCAAATAAAACTATATTTTTTTTAGAAAAAATATCTACTGTTTTAAAATAGTAATACGAAGTTATAATTACAAAAGTTAAAAAAACTATATCTTTAATATTTTGAAAACTATCTCCTAAAAGTCTAGGTGTACAAAATAAAAGTATTACTCCTATTAAGGCTATATTGTCATTTTTAAATCTATTAAGTAAAATTTTGTAAAAAAATATTAATCCAATATAAAAGTATAAAAAAACTAAAAAGTGTCTAATCTTATAATATTCAATTGGATTTTCTAAACGTAATATTATTTCTATTATTGCTGCTGGTACATCAAATATGATCCCGTATTTGTTATAATAATCTATGGGAGATAAAGTAAATCCTTGTATACTTTCCAGTTTTGTGTTGGATAACAATGATAATTGATCTAGACCTAAATATTCAGATACATATCTAAGCCAATAAAAACCATTTAATCTGTGAAATTTTTCGTCAATGTTATGACCAAAGTCTTTAAATATTAAAATACCAATTATTAAAAATATTAAAAATACTAAATATTTATTTAAACTCTGATTATAAAATCTTCCTATCATAAATCATTTACAAATATTTATAGAATTATAAAGATATAAAATGTATAGATATAATAAATAATGAATATCCACGAATATCAAGCTAAAAAATTATTAAAGGATTATGGAGCCCCAGTTTCAAACGGTGTGGTCATTTTTTCTTTAAAAGAAGTCAAAGAAAAAATTCAACAACTAAAATCTAAAAAATTTGTTTTAAAAGCTCAAATTCATGCTGGAGGCAGAGGTAAAGCTGGAGGTGTAAAGTTAATAGATAAAATAGAAGATTTAGAAAAAGAATGTGAAAAAATGATGGGCAAAATATTAATTACTCATCAAACAGGATCTGAGGGCAAAAAAGTAAACAGACTTTATATCGAAGAAGCTTCACAAATTTCTGAGGAGCTTTATTTATCGTGTCTAATTGATAGAGAAAGTTCTAAAATAGCTTTTATTAGCAGCATTGAGGGTGGAATGGATATAGAAAAAGTTGCTTCAGAAGATCCTAAGAAGATATTTACAACCAAAGTGGATCTAAATAATGACATTGATATTAAAGATATAGAAAAAATTATTTTACCATATCAACTAAATGATGTTCAAAAAATCGAGGCTTTCAAGCTCATTAAAGCATTGTATAAACTATTGGTTGAAAAAGATGCTAGTCTCATCGAGATTAATCCATTGATCATTACAAAAGACAAAAAATTATTATGCTTAGATGCAAAAATGAATTTTGATGATAATGCAATATTTAGAAGACCAGAAATTTTAGAATTAAGAGATACTGATGAAGAAGATCCAACTGAAATTGAAGCAAGTAAACACGATCTCGCTTATATAAAACTTAACGGAAATATTGGGTGCATGGTTAATGGAGCTGGATTGGCAATGGCTACTATGGACATAATTCAACTTTACGGGAAGGAACCAGCAAATTTTTTAGATGTTGGTGGAGGAGCTTCTAAGGAAAAAGTTGCAGCAGCATTCAAACTTATTTTATCTGATAAAAATGTTGAAGGAATTTTAATTAATATTTTTGGAGGCATTATGCGTTGCGATACTCTAGCTCAAGGAGTGGTTGATGCTGCTAAAGAAACAAATTTGTCTGTTCCTTTAGTAGTTAGACTGGCGGGCACAAATTTTAAAGAAGGAAAAGAGATTCTTGAAAAATCGAATTTAAAAATTTTATCAGCTACTAATTTGAACGATGCTGCAAAAAAAATAGTTGAGGCAATTAAGTAGATGTCTGTTTTGGTAAATAAAAATACAAAGGTAATTTGCCAAGGGTTTACAGGTAAGCATGGAACGTTTCATTCTGAACAAGCAATTAAATATGGAACTAATTTAGTAGGAGGCGTGACACCTAACAAAGGAGGGCAAAAACATCTTGACCTTCCAGTTTTTAATACCGTTCAAGAAGCTAAAGAAATGACGCAAGCAAATGCAACAATGATTTACGTCCCTCCTAAATTTGCTGCAGCTGCAATAATAGAAGCAATAGACTCACAAATTGATTTGATAGTTTGTATAACTGAAGGGATTCCTCTTATAGATATGCTTAGAGTAAAAAGAGAATTAAAGAAAAGTAATTCTAGACTTATAGGTCCAAATTGTCCTGGAATAATTACTCCTGAAGAATGTAAAATAGGAATTATGCCAGGAAATATTCATAAAAAGGGTACAGTAGGAATTGTCTCAAGATCTGGAACTTTAACTTATGAAGCGGTAGCTCAAACTTCAGTGAACGGAATGGGTCAATCAACTTGCATAGGTATTGGAGGAGATCCAATAAATGGAACAAATTTTATTGATTGTTTGGAACTTTTTTTAAAAGATAAAGATACAAAATCAATAGTCATGATAGGTGAAATAGGCGGATCAGCGGAAGAGGAGGCAGCTGATTTTTTAAAAAGAGAAAAAATTAAAAAACCTATGGTAGGCTTTATAGCAGGCTTAACCGCTCCGCCCGGAAGAAGAATGGGTCATGCTGGAGCTATAATTTCAGGTGGCAAAGGTGGCGCAGAAGACAAGATAGAATTAATGAAATCAGCAAATATTACTATCTCAGAATCCCCAGCAGATATTGGAAAAACTCTTTTTAATAAACTAAATGGTTGAAATATTATAAATTATGTTAAAATAAATTTTAATGTCTTCATCAAAGAATAATAGCAACTATAAAAAGACCTCATTTTTGGCAGGAAATAATTCTGAGTTTATAAATGAGTTTTACTCTGACTATCTTTCAGATCCAAATTCATTGCCTGAGAGTTGGAGAAAATTTTTTGAAGGTCTAAGCGATGAACAAAAGCTAATTCAAGATGATTTAAAAGGACCTAGTTGGTCTCCAGAAAAGAAAAATAAAAAAATTATTTTATCAACAGCAAATAATAAAGAAGATAAAAAAAAACAAGAATATAACAACTTTAATCAACAAAGCACAAAAGACTCCGTGAGAGCAATAATGTTAATAAGGGCTTATAGAATTAGAGGGCATTTGATTGCAAGCCTAGATCCACTTGGGTTATTAAAAAAAGATGAGCATCTAGAATTAAAACCAGAAACATATGGCTTTAAAAAAGGGGATTATAATAGAAAAATATTTCTTGATGGAGTTCTGGGAATTCAATACGGGACATTGACCGAAATACTCAAAATCCTTAAAAAAACATATTGTTCAAACATTGGTTACGAATTTATGCATATGGGGGACCCAGATGAAAAAACATGGATAAGAAATAGAGTAGAAGGACCAGAAAAAGATATTAAATTTACAGAGAATGGAAAAAAAGCTATTTTAAATAAAATTATCGAAGCCGAAGGTTTTGAAAAATACTTACATATCAAATTTGTAGGAACAAAAAGATTTGGTTTAGACGGAGGAGAGTCACTAATTCCTGCATTAGAACAAATAATTAAAAGAGGTGGAAATTTAGGAGCGAAAGAAATTAAAATAGGAATGCCTCATAGAGGTAGATTAAATGTTTTAGCTAATGTAATGGGCAAACCTTATAAAGCAATTTTTAGTGAATTTTTTGGAAAAAGCACAAATAAAGAAATAGGAGGAGATGTGAAATATCATTTGGGTGCATCTTCGAATAGAGAATTTGATGGAAATTCTGTTCATATTAGTTTGACAGATAATCCCTCACATCTAGAAGCAGTAAATCCAGTAGTATTAGGTCAAGTTAGAGCTAAACAATTTTTTCATAATGATGTTAAAAGAGAAAAGGTTATTCCGGTATTGATACATGGAGACGCTGCGTTTGCTGGGCAAGGAATTGTTGCTGAGTGTTTTGCAATGTCAGGTTTACCAGGACATAATATTGGGGGAACAATTCACTTAATAGTTAATAATCAAATTGGTTTTACAACAGCACCACGATTTGCTAGATCATCGCCTTATCCTTCAGACGTAGCAAAAATAGCTCAAGCCCCGATTTTTCATGTTAACGGAGATGACCCAGAAGCAGTTGTACATTGCGCAAAAATAGCCACTGAGTACAGGCAAAAATTTAATAGAGATGTAGTTATAGACATGGTTTGTTATAGAAGATTCGGACATAACGAAGGCGATGAACCGTCATTTACTCAACCAATCATGTACAAGAAGATCAAATCTCATCCAACTACTCTTAAAATTTATGGTGATAGATTAAGTCAAGAACAACTTACTTCATTAAAAGAGATAGAAAACAACAAAGAAAAATTTAAAAATTTTTTAGAAAAGGAATTGGCGTTATCAAAAACTTATAAATCTGAACTTAAATGGTTCGAAGGGGCTTGGTCAAGATTTAAACCAGGGCTCGGAAAAGATAAGCGAGGAGCAAGCGGAGTAAAAAAAGATAAATTAATTGAAATTGGAAAAAAAATTTCATCAATACCTAAAAATTTCAATATACACAAAACTTTAAAGAAAATTTTTAATTTAAGATTAGAAATATTTGAAAAAAATAAGTCTGTAGATTGGTCTACAGCAGAAAGTTTAGCATTTGCAGCTTTACTTACAGAAGGATTTTCTGTTAGACTTTCAGGTCAAGACTCAGGTCGCGGAACTTTTAGCCAAAGACATGCAGTACTGAGAAATCAAGATAATCATGACAGATATATTCCTTTAAACAATATAAACAACAATCAAAAAAAATTTGAAATAATCGATAGTTTATTATCAGAATTTGCAGTTTTAGGATTTGAATTTGGTTATTCTTTATCTGAGCCAGAAACTTTAGTTTTATGGGAAGCTCAGTTTGGGGATTTCGCTAATGGAGCACAAGTTGTCATAGACCAATTTATTACTTCGGGCGAGTCTAAATGGGGAAGAGCAAGCGGTCTTGTTTTATTATTACCACATGGTTATGAGGGCCAAGGTCCGGAACATTCCTCAGCTAGACTCGAAAGATTTTTGCAATTGTGTGCTGGAGAAAATATCCAAGTAGTTAATTGTACAACTCCATCTAATTATTTCCATGTATTAAGAAGACAAATGCACAGAGATTTTAGAAAACCATTAATCTTAATGACACCTAAATCCCTATTAAGACATAGAAAATGTGTATCTAACTTAAATGAATTTACTACTAAGAATTCATTTCATCGTGTTTTAGAAGATGATGCTTATTCTAAAGACAGCAGTCTTATTAAATTAAAAAAGAATAGTAAAATAAAAAAAGTAGTAATGTGTTCTGGAAAGATATATTATGATTTATTAGAGGCTAGAGAAAATTTGAAAAATGATAAAGTAGTGTTTATTAGAATAGAACAATTATATCCTTTCCCTGCAAAGACTTTGGCAAATTTACTGAAAAAATATGAAAATGCTGAATTTTTATGGTGCCAAGAAGAGCCTAAAAACATGGGAGCATGGAATACAGTTAGAAATTATATAGATAGAACTCTGGAAATAATTAACTTTGCGAAAGATAAAGTAAAATACGTAGGTAGAAAAGCTTCTTCCTCGACTGCGACTGGAAATCTTAATAAACATCTTGCACAACAAAAAGAAATATTAGAAAAGGTATTAAAGCAATAAATGACAGACAAAATTATAGTGCCAACTTTGGGTGAGTCAGTTACTGAAGCTACCGTTTCAAAATGGTTGAAAGATCAAGGAGAAAAAGTTTCTGCGGATGAACCTATTGTGGAACTAGAGACAGATAAAGTTAATGTTGAGGTCCCTTCGCCATCCAACGGTATTTTGGAAAAAATATCTGTAAAAGAAGGAGAGACCGTGAATGTAGGAGCCTTACTTGGAATGATAAATGGTTCTTCAAGTTCTGAAGCTAAAGAAGTAAGAGAAGTAAAAAACTATTCGCCACCAAAAAAAGATACTAAACCTTCAAAAAAATTACCAAAGAAAAATAATTCTAATGAACTGGAAGAAAAACCTTTAAAACTTTATGAAGAGAAAAAAAATGAAATTATAGATCCACCAGAAGAGGAAGCACTAATTTTAGATGATTTTATTGACACTGCTTCTGAAAAGAAAATTCAAAAAACGAAAACAAATGAACAATCTTACTCTCCTGCTGCAAGAAAACTAGTGAGGGAGGTAAATATTGATTTAAATAAGGTTCAAGGAACTGGCAAACATGGGATTATCTTAAAAGAGGATATCATGAAACTAATGGGATCTAAACCTGCTCCATCAGAAAGAAAAATAAAACATGGCCCTGAAGAAAGAATTAAGATGACAAGACTACGATCAACAATTGCTAAAAGATTAAAAGAAGCTCAAGAAAATGCTGCGATGCTAACAACTTTTAACGAAGTTGATATGACCGAAGTGATATCAATGCGAAATAAATATAAGGAAGAATTTCAGACTAACTATGGAGTGAAACTTGGATTTATGTCTTTCTTTGTAAAATCTTGTGTCTTAGGATTAAAAAATTTTCCCGCCATTAATGCTGAAATTCAAGGAGAAGAAATAGTTTATAAAAATTATTATAATATAAGTATTGCTGTAGGAACGGATAGAGGATTAGTAGTTCCAGTGATTAGAGAGACGGATGAGATGTCATTCGCGGATATTGAAAAAAATATTGTCAGTTTGAGCAATAAGGCTAGAGATGGAAAAATAACTATAGATGATCTTCAGGGAGGAACATTTACAATTACAAACGGTGGTATTTACGGCTCAATGTTGTCTACCCCTATACTAAATCCTCCTCAATCAGCAGTTTTAGGAATGCATAATATAGTTCAGAGACCAATTGTAGTTGATGGAAATATTGAAATCAGGCCAATAATGTATTTAGCTTTATCTTATGACCATAGAATAATTGATGGTAAAGAAGCGGTATCATTTTTGAAAATTGTAAAAGAGTCACTTGAACAACCAAAAAGACTCTTTCTTAACATTTAGCGATGGATAAAAACTTTGATGTAATAGTAATAGGCGGTGGCCCAGGAGGTTATGTCTGCGCTATTAGGGCAGCTCAATTAGGTTTAAAAACGGCATGCATAGAGTCTCGAGGCACTTTAGGAGGAACATGTCTAAATGTTGGTTGCATACCTTCAAAAAGTTTATTGAATTTATCAGAAAATTATCTCAAAGCAAAAAAAGATTTTAATCTGCAAGGTATAGAAATTAAAGAAATTAAATTAAATATAGAAAAAATGATGTCTAATAAAAATAAATCTGTTCAAGTCTTAACAAAAGGTGTCGAATTTTTATTTAAAAAAAATAAAGTCACTTATTTAAAAGGTAAAGGTGTTTTATTTTCCAAGAACGATGTGACGGTTTATAATGATAATCATAGAGAAAACTATCATTCCAAAAATATAGTGATTGCAACAGGATCTGCTGTGACGTCTCTTCCTGGTGTTGAAATAAATGAAAATAATATTATTTCATCTACAGGCGCTTTATCTTTAAAAAAAGTTCCCAAAAAACTTATAATAATAGGTGGAGGATACATAGGATTAGAGATGGGTTCTGTCTGGTCTAGACTTGGAACTGAAGTGACAGTTATTGAATATCTTGACCACATAACACCAGGTATGGATAGAGAGGTCTCAAAAGAGTTTCAAAAGATATTAACTAAGCAAGGAATTAAATTTATATTAAATTCAAAAGTTATTTCTGTAAAAGATAAACAAAATTCAGTTTTAGTCGAATTTGAAGATAATAATTCTTCTAAAAAAGAAATAATTGATGCTGATAAAGTTTTAGTTTCAGTAGGAAGAAAACCTTACACCGAAGGTTTAAACCTCTCAAAAATCGGAATAAAAAAAGACAATAAAGGAAATATAGAAGTAAATGAAAAATTACAAACAACAATAAAGAATATTTATGCCATAGGTGATGTAATTAAAGGGCCCATGTTAGCTCACAAAGCTGAGGAAGAAGGTGTTGCCGTTGCCGAAATATTAGCTGGTCAAGCTGGGCATGTAAATTATAACGTTATACCTGGAGTAATATATACCTCTCCAGAGGTTGCTTCTGTTGGAAAAACAGAAGAGCAACTAAAGTCAGAAAATATAAATTATAAAGTAGGCAAATTTCCTTTCCTTGCTAACTCAAGAGCTAAAGTAAACAATGAGACAGAGGGATTTGTAAAAATATTAGCTGATGCGGCATCTGACAAAGTGTTAGGTGTTCATATAATAGGACCTCATAGCGGCGATATGATAGCAGAAATGGCTTTAGCAATGGAGTTTGGAGCTAGCGCTGAGGATATTGCGAGAACTTGCCATGCACATCCAACTCATACTGAGGCTATTAAAGAGGCAGCTTTAGCTGTTGATAAAAGACCAATTCATTTTTAAATTTTTTTTTTTACACTACTATTGATTTATGAAAGCACAAGTTTTGTTGCCTAAAGTTTTTAACTTTCCATTTACTTATAATTCTAAAAATGAGAACAAAATTGGAAATTTAGTAGAGGTTCCATTCGGTTCAAAAAAGGCAATTGGTGTTATTTGGAAAAATAAATATCTAGAACCAAAAAATATTAAGATAAAAAATATTGATAAACAAACAGGATACTCAATTGACAGAAAGTTAGTCGACTACATAGAATGGTTTTCGATTTATAATATGGTCCCAATAGGTTTGGTTTTGAAGATGGTGATAGGTGGAACAGATAAATTTTTTAAATCCAAAGATAACTCAATAAAAATAAAAAAGACTAAAAAAAAACTTTTTAATTTAAATAATGAGCAACAATCTGCACTCAAATTTTTTGAAAAAATAGATAATAAATTTGATGTTTCTGTATTACAAGGCACGACAGGTTCAGGAAAAACTTTAGTTTATTTTGAAAGAATAAAAAAGATTATAGAAAAAAAGAATCAAGCTTTGGTGCTACTACCAGAAATATTTTTAACTAATGATTTTAAATCAAGATTTGAGGATTTTTTTGGTTTTGAACCCGCTATTTGGCATTCAAAAATAACACCAAAGCAAAAAAGAATAATTTGGAAAGGGATAATTAAAAATGAAATAAAAATATTAGTTGGTGCAAGATCTGCATTATTATTACCATTTAAAAAACTAGGAGTTATAATTGTAGATGAAGAACACGACAGCTCTTACAAACAAGATGAAGGAGTAATTTATAATGCTAGAGATATGGCGATCTCAAGAGCAAGTTTTGAAAAAATTCCTATTCATCTTGTTACATCTGTTCCTTCTATTGAAACGTATAATAATATTCGAAATAAAAAATATAGGCACATAAAAATTTATAAAAGATTTGATAATTATCCTTTACCGCGAACAAAATTGATAAATTTAAATATTAATAAAACTAAGAAAAGATTTATAGCTAATGAAACAGTAAGTTTAGTTAAAAAATATCTCAATAAAGGTGATCAGGTCCTTTTTTTTATTAATAGAAGGGGATTTGCACCATATTTGATTTGTAAAAAATGTGGGAATAAACAAACTTGTTCTAATTGTTCTTTGTACCTTACTTTCCACAAATTAAAAAATAAAGCCATCTGTCATCATTGTTCTTTCGAAAAAGAAATGAAAACAAAATGTAAATCTATGGGATTATGTGAATTTACTATGTATGGTCCTGGTGTTGAGAAAATATTTGATGAAACGAAAGATTTATTTCCAGAAAAGAGAATTAATATATTTTCAAGTGATTATTTAAAAAAGAAGCATGAGATGAAAAATTTATTTAAAGATATTAAAGAAAATAAAATTGATATTTTAATCGGAACCCAAATGATTTCAAAAGGTTTTAATTTTCCCAAGCTAAACTGCATAGTAGTTATAGATGCTGATTTTTCTGGCAGAGGTTATGATTTAAGAACAACCGAAAAAAATATTCAATTATATCATCAACTAAGTGGAAGAGCTGGAAGATTTAGTTCTGAGTCTTTAATAATTTATCAAACGTTAACACCTCATGACTCAACGCTTAAGGAATTAATAAAAAATAAATCAGAAGAACTTCTTAAAAATGAACTTTTACTGAGAGAAAAAAATAAACTTCCCCCTTTTATAAGATTGATCGCGATTATTATTTCATCAAAAGATCGAAATTTAAGTTTACAGGGTGCTAGGGAAATTAAAATGAAATTAAATCCAATAAAAGATCTTGAGATTCTGGGCCCAGTTGACTCTCCTTTGCTTAAGATTAAAAAAAATTTCAGATCTAGGTTATTAATAAAGTTTAATAATCATAATTTTATGCAAAAAAAAATTACAAATGTACTAAATGGGCTTAAAATCTCATCTAAAATTAAACTTACGGTTGATGTAGATCCTATTAACTTTGCTTAATACAAAATTGGTAACTTGATCAAGTTATTTTCTTATGATACGACCACTTCATTATTTCACGATAAATTCTAACAATAAAAATGAGTACAAATAAATCTTTCTCAACTGAAACATCAGAAAGGTATTCCCGTGCATTGTTTGAAGTTTCAAAAGAACTTGAAGAGTTAGACAAAGCAGAAAAAGATATAAAAAATTTTCAATCTTTAATTAACTCTAATTCAGATATTAAAAATTTTTTAAAGGATCCTACTCAAAATATAAATGTTCAAAATAAAGTAATAAATTTACTAGCTGATAAATTAGATGTTTCTAAAAATTTGAGAAATTTCTTTTTATTATTAATTGAAAAAAGAAGAATTTTTTTTATAAAAAAAATTATAGAGAGCTTTTTAAAACTATGCTCTAATAAAAGAGGAGAAGTAAAAGCTTCATTAATTTCATCAAAAGAATTGTCTCAAAATGAGCTTAATGAAATAAGTAAAGATCTGTCAAAATTAATGGGTACAACTCTAAAATTTGACTATAAGGTTGATAAAGAATTAATTGGAGGTTTAAAATTACAATTAGGAAGTTTTATGATTGATACATCAATTAAAAACAAATTGAAAAAATATGAACAAGCAATGATAGAAAATTAAAATGACAATAAATCCTTCAGAAGTAACAAAATTATTAAAAGATCAAATTAAAAATTTTGGAGAAAAAGCAGAAGTCTCAGAAATTGGAAAGGTTTTGTCAGTTGGAGACGGTATTGCCCGTGTTTATGGTTTAGATAATGTTCAAGCAGGTGAAATGGTTGAGTTTGAAGATGGATCCAAAGGAATGGCATTAAATTTAGAAAATGATAACGTTGGCGTAGTTATTTTTGGTGACGATAGAAATATTAAAGAAGGTGACACAATCAAAAGAACAAACGCTATAGTAGATGTTCCAGTCGGCAAAGAACTTTTAGGAAGAGTAGTTGATGGTCTAGGAAATCCTATTGATGGAAAGGAACCACTTTCTGTTAAAGATAGAAAACGTGTAGAAGTAAAAGCGCCTGGGATTATACCTAGACAATCTGTTAACGAACCAATGCAAACGGGTTTAAAATCTATAGACTCACTTATTCCAATCGGAAGAGGACAAAGAGAATTAATAATAGGTGACAGACAGACAGGTAAAACAGCTGTTGCTATTGATGCAATTATAAATCAAAAAAAAATAAATGAGTCTTCAGATGAAAAGAAAAAATTATATTGTGTTTATGTAGCAATCGGTCAAAAACGTTCAACTGTTGCTCAGATAGCAAAAACATTAGAGGAAGCTGGAGCGTTAAAATATACAACAATTGTTGCAGCCACAGCATCTGACTCAGCTCCTTTACAATTCTTAGCTCCCTATACAGGGTGTACTATTGGAGAATATTTTAGAGACAACGGGATGCATGCTTTAATTGTTTATGATGATTTATCAAAACAAGCAGTTGCTTACAGACAAATGTCTTTATTATTGAGAAGACCTCCAGGTAGAGAAGCATACCCAGGAGACGTATTTTATTTACACAGTAGATTATTAGAACGGGCAGCTAAACTAAGCGATAAAAATGGAGGGGGTTCATTAACGGCTTTACCTATTATTGAGACACAAGCAGGAGACGTATCTGCTTATATTCCAACCAATGTAATTTCTATCACTGATGGACAAATATTTTTAGAGACAGAATTATTTAACCAGGGAATACGACCAGCTGTTAACGTTGGTTTGTCAGTATCTAGAGTGGGATCTGCCGCTCAAACAAAAGCAATGAAAAAAGTTGCTGGATCAATCAAATTAGAATTAGCGCAATATAGAGAAATGGCTGCATTTGCTCAATTTGGTTCAGATCTAGATGCTTCGACTCAACAATTATTAAATCGTGGAGCTAAACTTACTGAACTTTTAAAACAGGACCAATATTCTCCAATGACCGTAGCAGAGCAAGTAGTATCAGTATTTACAGGAGTTAAAGGCCATTTAGATGACGTTGATTTAAATAAGATTAAAAAATTTGAGAGAGATATTATTGAAAAAATTAAAAATGAAAAATCTGAAATTATTGACTCAATTCAATCATCAGGAAAACTTGAAGAAAATACTGAAAAGCTTCTAACACAGATAATTGAGGAATATAAGAAAGGTCAAAAATAATGCCAAGTTTAGATGATCTGAAGAAAAGAATTAAAAGCGTTAAATCTACTCAAAAAATTACAAAAGCCATGAAGATGGTAGCTGCAGCAAAGCTAAGAAAAGCACAAGAAAATGCCGAAAAAGGCCGACCATATAGTCAGAAAATGCAAAATATAATTCTTAATCTTACTAAATCAATTAATGATCCTGAAAATGCTCCTAAGCTTCTTGTTGGTACAGGACAAGATAAAACTTACTTGTGTGTGGTATTAACTGCTGACAGGGGATTATGTGGAGGTTTCAATTCAAATATTTGCAAATTAGCAAAAAAAAAACTTTAAAAAAATCTTAGGTGAAGATAAAAAATTAAAGATAATAACAGTAGGCACAAAAGGTTTAGATCAAATAAAAAGAGATTATGGAAAATATATAATAAAAAAATTTAGTTTTAAGGAAAAAAAACAAATATCATTCAAAGAAGCTGAAATAATTGGAAACGAAATAATCAGCTTATTTAAACAAAGTCAGTTTGATAAATGTATTTTGTTTTACAACAATTTTAAGAATGTTATAACTCAAATTCCTCAAGCACAACAAATTATACCTACTGAAAGTAAATCTTCAGATACAAAAAAAGATGATTTTCAATTATATGAGTTTGAGCCAGAAGAAGATGAAATATTAGAAGATCTATTACCCAAGAATATATCCACTCAAGTGTTTAAAGCATTTTTAGAAAATGCAGCTAGCGAGCAAGGTTCAAGAATGACTGCGATGGATAATGCAACCAGAAATGCCGGAGATTTGGTAGACAAACTTACAATTAATTATAATAGAAGCAGACAAGCTTCCATTACAAAAGAATTAATTGAAATCATATCTGGAGCAGAAAGTTTATAATTATGAGCAAAAAGGGAAAAATAACACAAATTATTGGTGCAGTAGTAGATGTTAATTTTGAAAGTGATTTACCAGAAATATATACTGCTCTTGAAGCCAGTAACTCTGGAAACAAATTAATTCTAGAGGTCGCACAGCATTTAGGAGAAAACGGTGTAAGGACAATTGCTATGGATGCTACAGAGGGATTAAAAAGAGGTGATGAGGTAATCAATACTGGATCACCAATAAGTGTGCCTGTTGGACCAGAAACTTTAGGTAGAATTATAAATGTTATAGGAGACTCAATTGATGAAAAAGGTGAAGTTAAAACAAAAGAAAAATGGCCAATTCATAGACCAGCACCAAAATTTACAGACCAGGCAACAGAAACTGAACAATTAGTGACAGGCATTAAAGTCATAGACCTATTGGCTCCATATGCTAAAGGCGGAAAGATTGGATTATTTGGAGGAGCTGGAGTCGGAAAAACAGTAACAATTATGGAATTAATAAACAATATTGCCAAAGCCCACGGAGGATTCTCAGTTTTTGCTGGAGTTGGTGAGAGAACTAGAGAAGGTAACGACCTTTATCATGAAATGATAGAGTCTGGAGTTATTAAGACCGATGGCAAAGGTTCAAAAGCAGCTTTAGTTTATGGACAAATGAATGAACCTCCAGGGGCGAGAGCTCGAGTAGCTCTAACAGGACTTACTGTAGCTGAGTACTTTAGAGATAAAGAAGGTCAAGACGTACTTTTCTTTGTTGATAATATTTTTAGATTTACCCAAGCTGGATCAGAAGTATCAGCCTTGTTAGGCAGAATACCTTCAGCTGTAGGCTATCAACCAACATTAGCAACAGATATGGGTAATCTTCAAGAAAGAATCACATCAACTGACAAAGGATCAATTACATCAGTACAAGCAATTTATGTACCGGCAGATGATCTTACAGATCCTGCACCAGCCACTTCATTTTCGCACTTAGACGCGACGACTGTTTTATCCAGACAAATTGCTGAAATAGGTATTTACCCAGCGGTGGATCCACTAGACTCTACATCTAGAATTTTAGATCCAAGAATAGTAGGGGATGAACATTACAGAGTTGCTAGAGATGTGCAAAGAATTTTACAAGCATATAAATCTCTTCAAGATATCATTGCTATACTAGGTATGGATGAGCTTTCAGAGGAGGATAAACTTACTGTAGCAAGAGCTAGAAAAATACAAAGATTTTTATCACAACCATTTTTTGTAGCCGAAGTATTTACTGGCTCTCCAGGAAAACTTGTAGATTTAGACTCAACAATAAAAGGATTTGACGCAATTTGCAAAGGTGAGTACGATCATTTACCTGAAGCCGCTTTTTATATGGTAGGCGGTATAGAAGAAGCAGAGGAAAAAGCAAGTAAATTATCCAAAGATAATTAATAGAAATGTCCGACAAATTTGATATTGAAATCATAACTCCTAGTCAAACAATATTAAAATCTGAGACATCTGAGGTTACAATTCCTTCTTTTGAAGGGGAAATGGGTATTCTAAAAGATCATATTTCTCTAATAACTTTTTTAAGACCAGGAGTAATAAGAATAAAAAGTGATAAAATGATAAGCTTTTATGTTGAAGAGGGAACAGTGGAGTTTACAAATAATAATTTGTTAGTATTGACTACTACTGCAATGAATTTAGAAAATTTAGATAATACTTACTTGAATGAGTCGATCAAGAAATCACAAGAACAATTAGCATCTATAGAAACAAGTGATAAAGAAAAATACAAATTATCTTACAAAATTGAAACAATAAAAGAGATTATTAGATAAACTTTTTTACTTCTACAAGTAATTTTTCATAAACCTGTTTTTTAAAACTCACAATTACTTTTGGAAGCTCTTCAACCTTAATCCACTTCCATTCTATAAATTCAGGATATTTAGTATTTAAATTTATTTCCTTTTCATTTCCCACAAATCTTGTAATGAACCATTTCTGTTTCTGACCTCTATATTTTCCTCTCCAAATAATACCTAAAAGTTCTTTAGGCAATTCATATTCTAACCATTGATCTAGTTCTTTTAAAACTTTAATGTTTATAATACTCGTCTCTTCAAATAACTCTCTTTTCATAGCTGTTAATAAATCTTCGTTCTTATTAACTCCTCCTTGAGGCATTTGCCATTTATCAATTGGGTTATCTTTACGTTTACCAACAAAAACTTGATTTTTACTATTCAAAACAATTGCTCCAACACCAACTCTTAATGGTAGATTACTTTTATTCATTCTAAGAAGTTAAAAGATCTAGAGCATAATTTAACTGATTGTCATTTTTTGAATTAATTTCAAAATTATCGCTAGTTTCTTCTACTAATATATCTGGAGTTACACCTACTTCTGAAATAGAATTTCCAGAAGGCAAATAGTATTTAGAAATAGTTAATCTCATACCCCCACCATTCCGCAGCGGTATAATTGATTGAACGGAACCTTTACCGTAAGAATTTTCCCCTAAAATTATCGCTCTTTTATGATCTTTAAGTGCTCCTGCAAATATTTCAGACGCTGAAGCAGATCCGTTATTTATTAATACTATGATTGGCTTGCCATTTATCTCATCACCTTTTCTAGCAAAAAATTTTCTTGTTTCCGAAGCTATCCGTCCCTTTGTAGAAACAATTTCTCCATCATCTAGAAAAAAATCAGTTATATTGATAGCCTGAGTAAGTAATCCACCAGGGTTATTCCTTAGATCAACTATGTATCCTTTTATTTTAGATTTTTTATCAAACTCTTTGAGTATTTTTAAAAGTTGTTTATCACTGTTTTCATTAAAAGATTTTAATCTTATGTATCCTAAATTTTTATTTTTTCCTAAAATTTCATAATTTACTGATTTAATTTCTATAATCTTTCTTACGATATTAAATTTTAAGGGCTTTTTAATACCTTTTCTTCTTACTGTTAAATCTATCGATGTACCTACCGGACCTCGCATGAGTTTTACTGCTTCCATTAAAGATTTTCCTTGAACTTGTTTATCTCCAATCTTAACAATGTAGTCACCGGCTTTTATCCCTGCTTTAGCAGCAGGAGTATCATCTATAGGAGAAATAACTTTGACAACACCAGCTTCCATTCCAATTTCTATTCCTAATCCACCAAATTCTCCTCGAGTATCTGTCTGCATTTCTTTAAATAATTCAGGACTCATATATGCTGAATATGGATCAAGAGATTGAAGTACGCCATTTATTGCTGAATCCATTATTTCTGACTCATTTACATTATCGACGTAGTCTTTTTTTATTTTTTCTAAAACTTCTCCAAATAAATCAATCTTATTATATAATTCATTTTTTGAAAAACTATTAGGTATAAAAATAATAATAGTTAGACTAGCTATCAATAATATTTTTTTCATATTACGGCTTTCTCTTTTGGTATTTCTTCAGACCACATTTTCTCTAAATCATAAAAATCTCTTTTTTCAGGATGAAAAATATGAACTATAATGTCATTTGTATCCACTAGTTTCCAGTCACTACTCTCTCTTCCCTCAATTCTACATCCATCTAATCCAATTTTTTTTAATTCGGTAATTAAGATTTCTGATAGGGCCTGTAGATGTCTTGATGAAGTACCGGAAGCAATAATCATGTAATCTGCTATGTAAGATTTATTTTTTAAGTCAATTGCCACAATATTTTCAGCTTTATTTTGATCAAGAATATTTTCAATGTTTTTTTTGATTTCAATAACTTTCATTAAGTCTTTTTAATTAATTTTTTTTTAACAGCAGATGATGAAATATTTATATCTTTATTGTTAATGAAGATTATATTTTTTTTATTAAGATATTTCACCACTATAGATTTTTTACTTTTTTTAGCGTATCCCCTTCTCGAAAAAACTACCAATTTTACCATTTTAACTATCTTTTTCCATTTTGTCCACTTATGAAAATTTATTAGACTATCTGCACCTAAAATAAGGTACAAATTATTTTGTCTGTTTAAATTGACGAAATAATCAATTACACTAACAGTTCGAGAGGATTTAATTTTCTTATCTAAGTATAAAACCTTGATTTTTTTTATTTTTTTAACAGCAAGTCTAGATTTTGATATTCTATCTTTCAATAAAAAAAGTGGTTTTTTTTTAATGGATTTTTTTTTGTAACGACCCAATAAAGTTTTTCAAGTTTAAGTTTTTTGAGACTTATTTTACAAATTTTAACATGGCCTTGATGAGGAGGATCAAAACTTCCTCCGAAAATTCCAACGTCTTTTTTAAATTTGTTTAACATTAATTACAATCTTACTATTCCTTTTCCAGAAACAATATACTTATAAGATGTAAGTTGATTAATACCAACTGGACCACGAGGAGGAAGCTTATTAGTTGAAATTCCTACTTCACCTCCAAAGCCAAATTCTCCTCCATCTGCAAATTGGGTAGAGACATTATGCATTGCAATAGAACTATTTACACCGTGTAAAAAAATCTTGGCATTTTTAAAATTTTTCGAGAGGATACTATCAGTATGCATAGTGCCATACTTTAGAATATGATTAACTCCATCATGTACATTTTTTACAGTTTTTATTGAAATTATTGAGTCAAGATATTCTGTTCTCCAGTCAATCTCTTTTGCTGCTTTCAATTTATTTTTAAATAATTTATTGATTTTACCATCAACTCTTACTTCACACCCAGAGTCTATTAAACTTTCTATTATTTCTTTTGCATGAGTTTTAATCGCTTTTTGATCTATGAGTAATGTCTCTACCGCTCCACATATACTAGTTCTTCTCATTTTGGAATTCAAAATTACTTTTTTGGCCATTCTCAAACTAATACTTTTATCAATATAAATATGACACAATCCTTCAAGATGACCAATTACATGTATATTTGAAAATTTTTGAACTTTTGAAACTAATCCTTTTCCACCCCTAGGGACAATTACATCGATATATCTACTCATTTTTGAAAGTAGATTATCAACAATTTTTCTATCTTTATTATCAATAAATTGTACACAATTTTTATTGATATTATTTTTTTGAAGCGCGTCTCTAAAAAGATTAGCTAAAATTTTATTTGAATTAATCGCTTCAGATCCCCCCCTTAATATAGAACAATTTCCTGATTTTAAACATAAAGCCGCCACATCTGCAGTCACATTAGGTCTACTTTCGTAAATAACCCCTATTACTCCAATTGGTGTTGAAACTTTTTTTATCTTTAATTTGTTTGGCCTTTGCCAACTATCCAATATTCTGCCTACTGGATTTTTAAATTTTTCTATTTGGTTGATTGAGTTTCTTATATTTTCAATTCTTGATTCATCCAAAATCAACCTATCTATTAATTGTTTACGCTTTGCATTTCTTATATCTTTTTGATTTTCTGCTATGATTTTTTTTTTATTTTTTAACAAAATCTTATTATAATCACTTAAAACTTTTTTAATTTTAGAGTGTTTTACGATTTTTAGCTCTTCAAAAGCTTTTCTTGCGTTTAATCCAATTTTTTTTAATTGTTGCATTTATAATTTTACCATATCATCTTTGTGAATAATTTCTGATTTACTCAGATATCCCAAGATTTTTTCTATTTCTTTACTTTGCTTACCTTTAATTTTTTCAATTTCTACAGAATTGAAAGAAGATAATCCTCTAGCTAGCTGTTTCTCTCTTTTGTCAACTATTAATACATTTTCTCCTTTATCAAAAATACCCTTTATCTTCATAACTCCAGCTGCCAGCAAACTTTTACCATTTGATAAAGCTTTTGCAGCGCCATCATCAATGTAAATTTTACCTGCTGAATTTAAAGAGCTAATTATCCATTTTTTTCTAGCGTCTAAGCTGGATATCTTAGGCATAAAATGAGTAAAGTTTTTCTCCTTTAGCATTTTTTTTATAGGATTTTCTTTCTTACCATTTGCAATAAACATATGGCAGCCAGAATTTATACAGATTTTAGCAGCATCTAACTTTGTAGAGATTCCACCCGATCCATACAAATTTTTACTTTTTTCAACTAAGGAGTAGATCTTTTCGTCAATTTGATTAACAGTTTTTATAATTTTTTTTGATTTGTCATGAAGGCCATCGACATCTGATAGAATAATTAAAGTATCCGCGCCAATAATTTGAGCTACACGTGCAGCTAGTCTATCATTATCTCCATACTTAATTTCTGCTGTAGCAGTCGTATCATTTTCATTCACTATTGGTATAGCCTTTAATTTAAAAAGATTATCAAAAGTGCTTCTAACATTTAAAGCTCTTTTTCTTTGCTCAGTATCATCTGGACTAATTAGTATTTGTCCAGTTTTAATTTTAAATTTATCAAAAAGTTTTTGAAACTCACCCGCTAAATGAATCTGCCCTACAGCAGCGATAGCTTGACTCATGTCTAATTTGATTTTTTTTTTTTTAATCTTAAGATATTTTTGTCCTAAGGCTATTGCTCCAGAAGAAACAATTACTAAGTTTTTTCCTTTACCAATTTTTTTTATATCTTTTATTAAACTTGTGACCCACTTTTTTTTGAATTTTCCTTTTGAATCTACTACTGTTGATGAACCCAATTTTATTACTATTTTTTTTGAATTATTAATTAGCATATTTTATTAAAAGTTTTTTAGTTTTTTGAATATCTCTATTTGAGAATACCGAAATAACTTCATATTTTGTTTTCACTTTTTTTTTAAATTCCTCTAATTTCCTCTTTATATCCTTATTTTCATACAAATCTGATTTATTAAAAAAAATAATTTCTTCTTTTTTATCTAACTTATTATCATACGATGATAATTCTTTAATTATTTGCTTATACGTCATTACTAAATCTTCCTCACTTAAATCTATTAGATGTAATAAAACTTTACACCTTTCAATATGGCGCAAGAACTTATCTCCTAGACCTATTCCTTTATGAGCACCTTCTACTAATCCAGGGATATCGGCTAAGGTTACCTCTTTTCTATTATAATATGTTACTCCTAAATTTGGATTAATAGTTGTAAAAGGGTAGTTTGCTATTTTTGGTTTTGCTCTAGTGAGAGCTGCAAGCAAACTAGATTTGCCTGCGTTCGGTTTTCCAATAATTCCAATGTCTGCTATGACTTTTAATTGCAACCATATCCAAAATTCTTCACCAAATTTTCCTGCAGTCTTCTTTTTTGGAGCTCTATTAGTTGAGCTTTTAAATCTTACATTACCTAAACCTTTTTTTCCTCCAGAGGCTACAAGATATCTTTCTTTATTATTCGTAAAGTCATAAATTAAAGTATTGTTATCTTCCTCATAAATCTGAGTCCCAACTGGAACTTTTAAAATTAAGTCTTCTCCGTCAGCGCCTGTTTTATTTCTTTTACTGCCTGGTTTACCGTTCTGAGCTTTAAAATGTTGGGCGTATCTAAAGTCGATAAGGGTATTAAGATTTCTATCAGACTCAACAATAATAGAACCACCATCTCCACCATCTCCACCGTCAGGACCTCCAAATTCAATAAATTTTTCTCTACGAAAGCTTGCAGAACCTGAACCACCATTTCCTGCTTTGATATAAATTTTAGCTTGATCTAAAAATTTCATTTTAGGTATATTATAAATAACTTTAGTTATTTATATAGATTTAATTGGGAATTACAGAAACAAAAGTTCTGTTTAATTTAGTTTTTTTAAATTTTACTTTTCCTTTGATTAAAGAAAAAATTGAGTGGTCTTTACCCATACCCACATTATCACCAGGGTGGATTTTTGTTCCTCTTTGTCTAACAATGATATTACCAGGTATTACTAATTGATCTCCATACCTTTTAACGCCAAGACGCCTACCTTTACTATCACGTCCATTTTTTGATGATCCACCTGCTTTTTTTGTTGCCATTTAATTTCCTATTTTTTTGCTTCTTTTTTTACAACTTTTTTGTCCTCTTTAACAGTTTTCTTTTTTTCATCTAGTTTAGCTTCATCTATAATTTTTCCATCTTTTGACAAAATTTTTGTAATTTGTATCTTAGAATGACGTTGCCTGTGACCATTTTTTTTTCTTGAGTGCTTTCTTCTTCTTTTGTGAAACACCAAAACTGTTCTATCTTTAACGTTATCTAAAAGTTTAGCTTCAACAATTGCACCCTCAATGCTTGGGTTTCCAATTTCAGTGCTTTTGTTATCATTTAATAGCAAAACATTTTTAAATTTTATAGTTTCACCTTTCTTTGCTTTTAGCATTTCAATTTCTAAGATCTTACTAGCAGAAACCTTGTACTGCTTTCCACCTGTTTCAATTATAGCAAATGACATAATTTTTTTTTTTTTAGTTTTGAGGCAATATAGCCTTCAATATTATCAAGTCAAGATCATTGAGGTTAAAAAGTGTCTTTTAAATCTCTTAATTTACTGAAAACTTCTTGGTCTGAGTAAGCTTCCAGGTTCAATGCTTGTTTAAGTCTAATATCATCGTATCTTAAAAAAATATTCAATTTTATTTCATCTCCTATAGTAGTTGGGATAGTTGGTAAATTTTCTTTTATTTTTGAATTTATTAAAAGGGATTTATCTTTTAACAAAGTATTCTTAGGATCATATTTTAGACAAAAATCTAAATTTGTTTTTGTATATTCATGTCCGCAATATACTTTTGTTTCAGATGGTAAACTTTTAAGTTTAACTAAAGAATTAAACATATCCTCGTGAGTACCCTCAAAGACTTTTCCGCATCCTAGTGAAAATAATGTATCGCCTGTAAAAACAATTTTTTCCTCTCTAAAATAAAAAGCAACATGTCCACTAGTGTGACCAGGAATAAAAATTACTTTAAATTTAAGATTTCCGATTTTTTCTTCTTGATTTTCTAATAAACAAATATCAATTCCAGGTATGCGATCTTTATCTAAATTATATCCTAAAATTTTAGAACCATATTTTTCTTTAAGTTTTAAATTGCCATTAACATGATCGGTATGATGATGAGTATTTAAAATAAAATCTAATTTTTTATATTTTTTTATTACCTTGTCACAACTATTGAATTCTGACGGATCCACAATTGATACTGTATTGGTCTTTTTTTCAAAGATTAAATAACTATAATTGTCACTCAAACATGGTATAATTTCTATTTTCATACTATCCGATTAAAAAAATTCCTAGTTTAGAAAAAAGATTTTTAGTTTCTAAATTTCCTCGTTTAATTAATGATGTTTTATCTCCATTTACGCCAATTACTTTTTTAATTTCGATTTTTTTTGTATCACAAAATATAAATAAATCTTTTATCGTACACATATGTAAATTTGGAGTGTTGTACCATGTATTCGGTAAAGTTTTGGTTACTGGCATTTTTCCAAAAAATAACAATTTTGTTCTAACTTTCCAATAACCAAAATTTGGTATGGAAATTACCACTGATTTTCCAATTCTTAAAAGCTCATTCAATACTTTTTCAGGATCATAGAAAGCTTGTAAAGTTTGACTTAAAACCACATAATCAAAAGATTGATCAGGAAATTGATGAAGTTCAGTTTCAGCGTTACCTTGAATAACTGGTAAACCTTTTTGAATACACTGTTGCACTTTATCTTGATTTATTTCCAATCCTCGCACTTCTATATTTTTCTCTTTATCTAGGAGATTCATAAGGGATCCATCTCCACATCCTACGTCAAGTACTCTGGTACTATTTGGTAGTAAGTCTGCTATTACTTTAAATTCTTTTTTCATTTTTAAACTTGTCATACATTGAGTCAATAAAGCTTTTTAGTGTTTTTAAAAATTTAGGTTCTTCTAATAAAAAAGAATCATGCCCTTTGTCTGTAATTATTTCTGAATATGAAACATCTGCACCTGAAGCATTTAACGCTATAACTATATCTTTGTTATCTTTAGTTGTGTAAAGCCAATCAGAAGAAAAAGAAATTACTAAAAATTTTGTTTTTTGATCCTTAAAAGCTTCTATAATTCCTCCTTTAAATTGTTTAGAAAGATCGAAGTAATCCATCGCTCTAGTTATATAAAGTACTGAGTTAGCATCAAATCTTTCAACAAATGCATAGCCTTGATGTCTTAAATAACTTTCTACTTGAAAATCTGCATTAAAACTAAATTCATAATCTGCTTTCTCTTGCAATTTCCTTCCAAATTTTTCCTGCATACCTTTCTCTGATAAATAACTTATATGACCAACCATTCTTGCAACAGCTAAACCGTTTTTGGGTTGAACATTTTTAAGGACATATTTGCCTTTATCCCATATAGGATCTGCCATGATGGCTTGACGCGCTAATTCGTTTAGAGCAATATTTTGTGCACTATGACTATAGCTGCAAGCTATTGGAATAGCAGAAAAAGTTTTGTTTGGAAATGTTGTGCAAAATTGCAATAATTGCATTCCACCCATTGACCCTCCAGTTGCGCATAAAAGTTTTTTAATTCCAAGGTGTTCTAACAAAGTCTCTTGAGCTCTGACCATATCTTTAATAGTGATAACGGGAAAATCTAATCCAAATGGCTTTTTAGTTTCAGGATTAATATCTGTTGGCCCAAACGAACCCATACAACCACCAATTACATTTGCGCATATAACAAAATATTTATTTGTATCTATTGCTTTACCAGGCCCTACAGCTGTTACCCACCAACCTTCCTTATTAGTTATTGGGTTAGTACCAGTAATAAATTGATCTCCTGTTAAAGCATGAAAAACAAGAATTGCATTATTTTTATCTTCATTCAGTTCTCCATAAGTTTCATACGCAAGCGGAAAATTATTGATTTTTTTTCCACAGTCTAATTCAAGAGCACTTTTAATGTTAAGTTTTTTAATATTTTCAATTTTTTTATTCATTCAAAAAAAAAGCCCAGCTAAACTGGGCTATCTCCTATTTAGCTACATTTATAAAGCGCCTGCAATTTGGTTAAATCGGCGCCTTGATGAGATTAATACTAAATAGTCGTAAACTTGTCAAATTCATATGTAATGAAACTAGCATTACTAAAGCTTTTTATATATTAATTTATTGATAATGAATTTACCAAAGCCAAATAAAATTACTGCTGAGAAGTACGTCGCTGGAATGAGTTTATTTAACAAAAAAATTGCTCAGATCAAGCTCTCAGCCAATGAGTCAGCGCTTGGGCCTAGCCCTAAAGCAAAAAAAGAGTACCAAAAGGTATCCAAAAGTTTTGCACGATATCCAGACTCCGATGGGACATTTTTAAGAAAAGCTCTATCGGATAAATTCAAATTGGACAAAAATAGAATCATTTTAGGATCAGGATCAGATCAGATTTTTGAATTAATTTGTAAATCATTTTTAAAGAAAGGTGATGAAGTAATAGTACCTAAATATAGTTTTATTATTTATAGGATTTATAGCAAAATGAACGGAGCAAAAGTTATATATTCTAAAGAAGATAATTTTACAGTTTCAGTGAAAGATATTTTAAAAAAGGTTACTAAAAAGACAAAAATTATTTTTTTAGCTAATCCTAATAATCCAACTGGAACTTATGTTAAAAAAAGAGATTTACTATTTTTAAGAAAAAAATTACGAAGTAACATTTTATTAGTTGTAGACGATGCTTATTTCGAATATGTAAAACAAAAAGATTATCTTCCGGCTTTAAAAATATTCACTAATTATAAAAATGTAGTAATGACAAGAACGTTTTCAAAAATTTATGGATTAGCTGGGTTACGAGTAGGATGGGGGTATGGATCTAAAGAAATTATTGATGCACTCAAAAAGATTAAACCACCGTTTAATGTAAACAGACCAGCTTTATTTGCTGCCTCCGCGGCAATTAAAGATCATGTTTGGCTTAATAAAGAAATTAACCACGTGAATAAATGGAACAAAAAAATGTATGATGATTTTAAAAAAATGAAAATTGAAACTAACAAAAGTTTTACAAATTTTTTATTAGTTAATTTTGATAAAGTAAAGACTAGCTCTAATAAAGCTTTTAGATTGTTAGCTAATAAAGGAATTTTAGTTCGTAAAATGGACGTATATGGTATTAAAAATTCGCTAAGAATTACTATAGGCAAAAGTGAAGAAAATAGAAAATTAATTTTAAGAATGAAAAAAATTTTAAATGTTTAATAAAATAAGTATCATTGGTTGCGGTTTGATAGGATCTTCTATTTTAAGAGCGGTAGAGGAAAAAAAATTATCTTCCGAGGTAAGTGTTTTCGATAAATCTAATCGTGTTAATGATTATTTAAAAAAAAATTTTTCAGCTTCAGTCTGTAATAATCCACTTGAGGCGGTTAAGAACTCCGATTTAAATATTATTGCTTCTCCTTTAAGCAGTTATAAGGAAATATTACTTTCTATTAAATCTGAATTGAAAAAAAATTCGATTTTAACAGATACAGGATCTGCAAAAAAAGAGATAAACAAAATAATTAATAATTTAAATCTCAAAAATATTCATTGGATTGCGTCACACCCTATAGCTGGAACTGAACATAGCGGTCCTGAGTCAGGATTTTCAAATCTCTTTAAGAATAGATGGTGTATTTTATCAGCTGAAAAGAAAGTAAGTAAGGATCAAATCAGAGATCTTGAGAAGTTTTGGTCTAAACTTGGTAGCAAAACAAAATTTATGTCTTTTGAAGATCACGATTACGTTTTATCACTAACCAGTCATTTACCTCATGCAGTTGCATACAGTATTGTAAAAACTGCAATTAATAACGATGATAAATTTAAAAATGACGTAATTCAGTACAGTGCTGGTGGATTAAGAGATTTTACGAGAATAGCTGCATCAGATCCTTTAATGTGGAAAGATATTTTTATTGATAACAGTGATAACATTTTAAAGGTTTTAGATAATTATTCCAAAAATCTTGACGAAATTAAAATTGCTATTAAAAATAAAGACAGTAAAAAGCTTTTAGAAATTTTTTCATCAACTAAAAAAGTGAGAAAAGAAATTATTGAAGCAGGGCAGGAATAGTTTAATAATATTTTTTAATTTCAGTATAAATTTTATTTTCTATTTCTTTCGTAAATTCTTCATTATCTTTACCAGGCATTATTGGCTCTAAAAATGAAATATGAATATCTCCTGCAAATTTCATAAAACTATTTTTTGGCCAAATTTTTCCTGAATTTAATGCAACAGGAATACAAGGCAAATTCAGCGCTTTGTATATCCGACCAACTCCTTTTTTGAAAGGAGCCTGCTCATCTAATTTTACTCGTGTTCCTTGGGGAAATATTAAAAGAGGTCTTTTACTTTCTTCTATTCTTTTTTTAATTTTATCGAAAAAATTTAAATTTTCTTTTGTAGTCGTCTCTCTTATAATTGCTACTGAACCTATTTTTCTCAAATACAAACCAAATAAAGGAATACTTAAAAGTTCTTTTTTTAAAATAAATATTGGACCATCTAATGGAATTTGTAATGCAAAAGTCTCAAACATTGACTGATGAGCAGATGCAACAAAAAAACGATCAACTTTCTTCAAGTTTTCTTCACCATGAAATATAACCTTAGTATTCATTACAAGTTTTAAAGCTAAAACCATATATTTTGCGGATAATCTTCCAAAAAAAATTGTACATTTATCAGGCAGAACTAATGTAGGTATTGCCAAAATAAAAATTATAATAAGCCCAGAGTAAAGACAAATGTTAAAAATTAATGATCTGATAAATTGCATTAAGAATTAATCAATTTAAGTAAATTTTGTTTTCTTCTAATATATTTAAATTTATTTTTATTTATTAAAATTTCGGCGATTAAAGGCCTTGTGTTATAATTAGAAGATAATGAGGATCCATAAGCTCCTACGTTAGTAATAGCAACATAATCATTTTCTCTTATTTTTTGATACTTTTTATAAATTCCAAATTTACAAGTACTTTCGCAAATTGGACCTACGAATTCAATAGTTCGACTTATTTTGGATGAATTTTTGGATATTGGGATAATCTTATGAAATGCATCATACAAAGCTGGTCGCATAAAATCATTCATGCCTGCATCTAAAATTACAAAATTTTTATTTAATCCTTTTTTAATAAACTGCACTTTACTGATTAGTAGGCCTGTATTCCCAACTATCGACCTTCCCGGCTCAAAAATTATTTTACATTTTATTTTTCTTGCAAAATTATTTACTAAATTTGCATATATTTTTAAATTAATTGGTTTTTCTTTTTCTTTATAATTAATTCCAAATCCACCACCTAAATCTACATATTTCAAATCTAATTTTAATTCTCTTATCAATTTACTCATTACGTTAAGTGTTTTTTTGAATGGGGCGTCATTTAAGATCTGACTTCCTATATGAACACTTAAAGCCTCTAGTTTTATATTTCTTAATTTATCAATTTCTTTTAGAAATAATTTAAAATTTTTAATTGATAGACCAAACTTATTTTCTGCCTTACCGGTAGATATGTTTTTATGTGTTTTTGCATCGACATTTGGATTTAACCTAAACCCAATAGCGACTTTTTTTTTTTGATTTTTTTGCTAATGAATTTACCAGCTTTGCTTCACTCTCAGACTCACAATTGATTAGTAAAATTTTTTTACTAATCGCAATTTTTAACTCTTCTTCTGTTTTGCCAACTCCTGAAAAAACTATCTTTTTTGCTTTAATACCAGCTTTAAGAGCTTTTAAAAGTTCCCCTCCAGATACAACATCGGCTCCAGCTCCTTGTTTACCTAAAATCTTTAAAATCTTTACATTGCTATTAGATTTTGCGGCAAAACATACCAATGGATTGGTTTTTTTAAATACTTTAATAAAATTTAAATAATTAGAAACTATTTGACTTTCTGAATAAATATAAAATGGCGTTTTATTCTTCTTTAAAAAATTCTTAATTGATATTCTCTCCAGAAATAAATTTTTACCTACATAGCTTAAATTTTGCATAAGATTATAAAACTATTAGCGTCTGGCTAAGGGTTCCTTGATATTTGGGCTCAGATTTTTTTCCACATCCTGATAGAGTTAATATAATTATACAAATAGACACTAATATTTTCATTTAATTTCCTTTTTATATTTTTTTATCATCATTTTGACATTAGTAATAGAAGTTCCTCCATAGGATCTTTTTGAATTCATTGAATTACTTACATTAAATATCTTTAACACTTTATTATCTAAATCCTTGTAAATCTTTTTTATTTCTTGCAAAGATAATTCTCCAAGAAATTTGTTTTTCTTTTCAGCAAAATTTACTAATTTTGCTGCAATTGCGTAAGACTCTCTAAAAGATAATTTTTTTTCTTTGACTAAATAATCCGCAAAATCAGTTGCAGTCGTATAACCTTTATTAGCCATTTTCAGCATATTTTTTTTATTTGGTCTTACTGAATTAATTAATTCAACACTTAAAAGCAATGAGTCATTTAAAGCATCAAATCCATCGAAGACAAGTTTCTTGTCATCTTGCAGATCTTTAAAATAAGACATTGGAAGTCCTTTCATTATAGTTAACATCGAATTTAAATTACCATAATTCAAACCAACTCTTCCTCTGATAAATTCAGCAGGATCAGGATTTTTCTTTTGTGGCATAATAGATGAACCTGTTAACATACTGTCATCAAATGAAATTAAATCAAATGCATTTGAATTATAAATAATAAAGTCTTCAGCTAATCTTGATAAATGCATCGCACATAAAGCTGACGCATATAAAAAATCTACTGCAAAATCTCTGTCTGCAACTGAGTCCAAAGAATTATCTGTTGGTTTCTTAAAACCAAGATGTTTTGAAGTATAATTTCTATCTATTTTATAAGAAGTTCCTGCTAGTGCTGCTGATCCTAATGGGCACTCATCTAAAAGTTTTATATTGTTTTCAAATCTTTTTACGTCTCTTTTAAACATCTCATAGTAAGACAACAAATAATGTGCAAAAGAGATAGTTTGAGCATTTTTCAAATGCGTTAAGCCTGGCATTATTGTATCAGTATTTTTTTCAGCTTTTTTTATTAAGCTTTTCATCATAGAATAAATATTCTTGATAATCTCTCTAGATGATTTTTTAGTCCAAAGCTTAAAATCTGTTACAACTTGGTCATTTCTTGATCTTGCAGTATGCAAGTATCCTGCCGAAGAACCAATAATGTTGACTAATTTATTTTCGATATTAAGGTGAATATCTTCAAACTTTTCTTGAAATTTAAATTGCCCTCTATCTATTTGAGATTTAATTTTTTTGAGGCCATTAATAATTTTAGTTCCGTCTTTGCTACCTATTATTTTTTGTCTCATAAGCATTTTAGCGTGAACTATAGACGCAGCTATATCTTGCTCGTAAAGTCTCTTATCTACGGTAATAGATGAGCCTATTTTCTGGAAAGATGCTGATGTCTTTCCTTTAAATCTGTTTGACCAAACGGTTTTATTTTTATTTTTCATTTTACTGTGTTATTTACAATTTAAATTAATATGAAAATTAGTAAATCTTTTAAAATCTATATTCACATAATATGTGTATTTTTAATCAGTAAAAACGTTTTAGCTGATAATGATTTTTCTGAAAACATAGTTATTTACGAAAAACCAAAGGTTATTAAAGAACTAAAATTTAAAGATCTTAATCTTCAAGAAATTGATTTAACCAATAAAAAAGGCAATATAATGATACTAAATTTCTGGGCTACATGGTGCGCTCCCTGTAGAAGAGAAATGCCATCTTTAGAAAAACTCACACATGAATTCCCTGAAATTAAAGTATACGCAATAAATATGGAAAAACCTAATAAACTTAAAGCTCAGGATTTTTTCAAATTTATTGGAGTATTGAGTTTGGATATATATTTTGATCCAGAGTTGAAATTAGTGAAACAATTTAAGATGAGAGGTTTGCCAACTAGCATACTAATAGATAAAAAAGGAAAAGAATTTGGAAGAATCGTAGGAGAAATCGATTTTACTGATAAAAATTTTATTAAACTGTTAAAAAAATATATTTAATCTTTTAAAAAATAGGCCATTAAAACTAATATAATGACCGCGATAAATTGTAATAGAACTCTTAACTGCATCAGTTTATTTGAATATTTTTTACTAGTCTTTCCACCTTTAAATAAAGTATAAATACCCATTATTAAAACTACGGCCACAGCTCCAAGAAGAGAAAAGCCTATGAAATTAAATAAAAATTCTGTCATGAACGATTTCTTTATATGACCTATTCATTAAATACAATTATTTTAGAGCCAGTTAATAAGAAAAAACCAAAAAATGCAGTTATTCTTTGTCACGGCTATGGAGGAGATGGCAAAGATATATCGATTTTAGCAAATTATTGGAGAGCTCATTTGCCAGAAACATTGTTTATATGTCCAGATGCTCCAGAAAAATGTGTTGCAAGTCCAACAGGTTTTCAGTGGTTTGATCTACTAGATCAATCTCCGGAACAAATATTGTCAAAGTCAATTGTTGCAGAGACTAAATTAAATAAACTTATAGATGAGGTAAAATTAGAAAACAAGTTGAATGCAAATCAAATAATTATTGGAGGATTTAGTCAAGGATGTATGATTTGTATACAAACTGGAATTAAACGTAAAGATAAAATTAATTCTATCATTGGCTACTCAGGAAAAATAATAAATACAAACCATTTATCAAAAAATATGAATTCTAGGCCTAATTTGATTTTAATGCATGGCGATATAGACCAAGTAGTTACTATAGAGGCATTTTTAGAAGCAAAACATTTCTTTAGAAAAAATAATTATGAAATAGAGTCAAGAATTTTTAAAAATTGTGAACATCGAATCCCCACTGAAGGGTCTAGTTTAGGGCTTCAATTCATTAAAAAACATTTAGAATAATTATTTTTAGAGTGCAACATATTTATAACTTGATAATTTTTTTTGTATCAGTTAGCTTTAGTAATGATTATTTCTTCTATAGAGAAAGTACCATTAGAAAAATGTCCAGCTTTAGTTTTAAATGCTGACTTTAGACCTTTGAGCTACTATCCTTTATCGATTTGGTGTTGGCAAGATGCAGTCAAATCTGTTTTTTTAGATCGTGTAAGTATTGTTTCAAATTATAAAAGAAAAATTAGAAGCCCATCTTTTGAAATGAATTTACCTAGTGTAATAGCTTTAAAGAATTTTATTCAACCAACTAAAAATCCAAATTTCACAAGGTTTAATGTTTTTTTAAGAGATAAATTTACTTGCCAGTATTGTGGTGATGGAAAAGATTTAACTTTTGATCATTTATTGCCAAAATCCAAAGGAGGATTGACTGATTGGAATAATGTAGTAACTGCTTGCTCTAGTTGTAATGTGAAAAAAGGTGGAAAACTTTACAGAGATTGTGATTTAAAACTTGCAAACAAACCCTATGCCCCAACAGTAGAAGATCTCCATAGAAATGGAAGGAATTTTCCTCCTAATTTTTTGCATGAAAGTTGGATGGATTATTTATATTGGGATATAGAATTAGAACCTTAATTAAATTTTTTCTGAAATAGTAATAGCTATTCTTGACGATGTTTTAATTATTTTATCTAGAACACCAAACAAACCTTTTTTTGTTGCTCCGTTATCATAAGCAATTTCTTTATGATCCAATTCGTCTTGTCTAAATTTTATTATTTTATTTTTTAACTCTTCTTCATCTTTACCAAGTTTATAAGTTTGATCTTTATAATGACCATCAATTACTTCTTCAACTGACGCCGTACATAACATGGCTGCTTTTTCTCCCAGCATCGCTGTTCCAAACCCTAAAGTAACTCCCATTATATCCCAAAGTGGCAATAACTTAGTTGGTTCAATTTTTCGTTTTTTTATTTCATTACTAAAATATTCATAATGTTCTCTCTCATGTTCTTTCATTTCTTCAATCTTTCTTTTTAAATTTTCATTTTGTTTGAACGTCTTTAATGCTAATAGTTGACCTTCATAAATTTTGATAGCCCCACGCTCTCCTGCATGATCTACTCTGATAATTTCTTCTAAAGTTTTTTTATTTGTTTTGTTCATAGTTTTTAATTATTTTAAACATAATACCACTTAACAGAATCGATATAACTGTATTTATTGTAGCAAGAGAAAGCCCTAAAAACCTATAAGTGACGTCTTTACAGCTAATAGCTGATTTGTTTTCAAGTTGTTTGAGAAGATCTTCTTTTGATAAATTTTCATTAGTGCTTTCTATATCACATACTAGAGACTCACTAAAAAAACCTTGTTCAATCCCCACGTGATAAAAAGAAATTACAGCACCAAACATAAATAATAACATTACAATTCCAGCAATAACTCTCTCAAATTTATTAATTATCAAGATTAGAGAAATGAGGATAATCGCTGAAAGATATGGAATTCTTTCAACAAGGCACAAGTTACAAGGTTTGTGCCCTAATATATATTGAATATAGTAAGCAATCGTTAAAGAGAGGATACTAAAAGCTAAAACACTTTTTAATATAAACTTATTATTTTTCAACATTAAATAAAGATTATGTATAGAACGATTGCTAAAAATACAATAAAGATTCCTGTAAATGTAAACCATAGCGCACCTTTTTTCTCAATGAAGTCACCAAATTTTTTACCAAAAATAAATGAAAAATATGAAACTAGGAAAAATCTTAGTCCTCTTGTAAATAAACATATGAAAAAGAATACTGGAAGGTTAAAAGCAATAACTCCGCTTGTAATAGTGAAAACTTTAAATGGTAGAGGGGTGAATCCAGCTAGAAACATAATACCAAGCCAGGTTAAAAAACCTCCTTTTGTAGACATCTTATCTTGTATTTCAAAAACTTTATTTTCATAGCCGTAAAATTCTATTATAACCATTGAAGCATCTAAAAAGAAAACCCCTAACATATAACCAAATAGGCCTCCTAGAACAGATCCAGTGGTCGCAATGAAAAAAATTTTCAGGTAATCTTCACGCTTAGCTACAACCATGGGAACTATCATTAAATCTGGTGGTACCGGAAAAAAGAAACTTTCAATAAAAGCTACAAAACCCAATATAGGCTTTGAAAATTTATGTCTAGCAAGCTCAACACATCTATCGTATAATTTTTTTAAAAACATGAATTTAAAATGCACAATACTTAGGTACCTGGCAAGTTTAATATTATCCACTGTTTCAATTTATGCTATTGTTATTGTGGCTGGAATTTTTGGTGCAAATTATGGATTTTCTCCAGCAGACACTTTTATAATCTGGTTATTGATGGCTATTTTGATAAATCAATCTGTCACTTGGAAGAAATAATTAATGTCACAACCTATTGATATTAAAACTAAAAAAATTTTACCGCAAACAAATCAAACTAAGTTTGAAAAGTCATTAGTTTTAGATAACTTAGAACAAAATATTTTATCTCACTGGGAAACTTGGGGAAAATTTCAACAAGCTTGGACAAATAGCGCCTATAAAACTTTCAAAGATTTAGAAAAGTATATTGTAATGATTTATCTAATTCGTGATTATTGGCAGGGTCTATCTGATAAATTTACCTATCTATCAATGGATGATTTTTATGAAAAATCGAACATTACTATCGATAAGATAAATTTAATTCAGATTTCAAATGAGCTTAATATTCCTAAGGAGACTATTCGAAGGAAAGTAAATGAATTACAGAAAGACAATGTTTTATTCAGAGATGGAAAGTCAATCACTTTTAACAAAGAAGGTATAAATTTTCAAAAACCAAAAGAAACTATCGAATTGCTATCTTCATTTATACAGAAAAAATCCAAAATGATGCAAGGGAATGACTGGTTCGGTGAAGGTTGGAGCAAAGAGGAAATTAAACAATTTATTCGTAAATACTTCACAATTTTTTGGTTAAGATTTCTTAAAATGCAAATTCCTTTTTTAATAAGACATAAAGATTGTTTTGGTGACCTGGAAACCTGGGTCGTTTGGGGAAATATAGCTGTAAATCATCAATATCATTTAGCAAAAAAAAACGAACAAGATTTAATAAAAGATAAGCCTGTATCTCCGGTAAGTTTTCGAAACTATTATACTTATGTAGTTGGTGTTACAACCACAGAAGGGGTTAATGCCTCTTCAATTTCAGATATTACGAGAATACCTAGAGCCACTGTAATAAGAAAATTGAAATGGTTAGTAAAACAAGGATGTATAGCGAAAACTAAAAAACTAGAATATGTAATGTCTCCTAAGGGAAAAATGAACAACAAGATTTCTGAAAATTTTTTAATAAATCAAAATTATGTTGCAGAGTTTTTAACTGATATATTTGATTTAATGAAAAATTCAAATTTCAAATTGTAAGCAAATTAAAATCATTTAAAAAAGATTATATGGAAATAGCAAAAACAATAGCTCCGGTGTGTTTAGCCATAATAATGTTCGGTTTAGGTCTTGGCTTAACTATTTCAGATTTCACTAGAGTTGTAAAAAACCCAAGAGACTTTTTCGTTGGTTTTATCTGCCAGGTTATTTTACTTCCGATTATAGCTTTTCTGTTAATACAAATTATTTCACTTCCTATTG
>PAFH01000016.1 GCA_002704145.1 Pelagibacteraceae bacterium
GAGTCTATATCTGCTGGTTTAGATTATCCTGGTATTTCTCCATTACATTGTTTTCTTAAAGATGCAAAAAGAGCAAGATATACATCCGCAACTGATGAAGAGGCATTAAAGGCTTATCAATTAGTTTCTAAATTAGAAAATATATCTCCATCGTTAGAACCTTCGCATGCTTTTGCTGAAGCAATTAAAATAGCACCTAAATTAAAATCATCTGATGTAATTGTTGTAAATTCTTGTGGAGATAGCATTAAAGATAGAGACATTATAAAACAAAAATTAGGTTCTTACGTAAGATGAAATCAAAAATAGCGTTGGCTTTCAAAAAAATGTAGAGCTGAGAAGAGACCAGCGTTGATTACTTATACTGTTGCTGGAGACAACACCAAAAGCAACTCATTAAAAATATTAAACACGATGTCAAAACATGCAGATATTCTCGAACTCGGGTTTCCACACAATACTCCCATTGCAGACGGGGGACAAATTCAAGGTAGTTCTCATCGAGCTTTAAAGAATGGGATAAAACTTAAAGATGTTTTCCATATAGTAAAAAAATTTAAAAAAACTAATCCCAATAAACCTCTAATATTAATGGGTTATTTTAACTTAATCTATCAAAATGGAGAGCATAATTTTTTAAAAAGTTGTAAAGCTTCCGGAGTGGATGGCTTAATTGTTGTTGATCTCCCTTATCCAGAAAATAAAATTTTTGCAAAAAAATGTAAAAAGAAATCAATAAATTTTATTCAACTTTTATCTCCTACGACTTCTAAAGATAGAATGAAAAGAATTATAAAAGACTCCCAGGATATGATTTATTACATTAGCATGCTCTCTACAACAGGAGGAAAATTAAAAGTTTCTCCAAAAAAAATTCTTGAAAATTATAAAAAAATAAAAAAACTTAGCGGCAACAAAAATGTAGTAATAGGCTTTGGAATAACTGATAAAACTATATACTCTTTAAAAAAAGCTGATGGATTAGTCATAGGATCACAATTATGTAAAACAATAACTGATTCTCTCAGAAAAAGACAAAATCCTGTCACAAAATTAAATAAAATAGTATATAATCTTAAAAAACAAATCATATGAACTGGATAAAAAATAAAATTTTAAGTTTTGTTCAAAAAACAAAAGATAAATTTAGAAAAGATCGACCATCAAAAGAAGATCAAGAAAAAAGTTTATGGATAAATTGCCCTGGTTGTAATCAAATGCAATTAAAAGAGGATTTAAAAAAAAATTTTAATATTTGTAAGTGTTCTTATCATTTTGATCTTGATCCTAAAGTAAGATTTAAAGAATTATTGTTTGATGATGGAGATTTTGAATTAATACCTTGTCCCTCATGGAGCTCTCCAGATCCATTAGAAATGGAAATTAATGGAAAGAAATATATTGAAAAATATAAAGGTTATCAAAAAAAAACAGGCCAACAAAGTGCGTTATTGATTGCTCATGGTAAAATTGGAGGATTAAAAACTGTTGCTGTAGGTTACAACTTTGCTTTTGGAGGTGCAGCTTTTTCACAAAGGGAAAATGAGCATTTTCTAGCAGCAGCTCAGTATGCAATGGATAACGACATAGAGTTATTCTTAAGTATTTATCAGAGTGGTGGAATGTCAGTTTACGGAAATATCCATAGTTTAAAAAGTATGAGTGTTTGTCAAATGGTTCATTCAATGTTGAAAAATAAAAAAATTGTGAATATAGGAATTTTAGGATCAAAAATTACTGGAGGAACTTTTGTAAATGTCTTCGCGAATGATTTTTTATTTTCTGAAAGTCCAAAAAACTCAAATCAACTTTTCAGTGGAAAAAGAGTTAGCGCAAGTGTTAGATCTTCTGATAGCACTGAAATGCCACCAGACTTTGGTGAGGGAGGTTTTTTAGAAAAACATGGCATGATTGACGGTTGTTTTTCCTCTAGGTTAGAAATAAAAACTAATATTATTAATCTAACAAAAGTTCTATTGAAAAAAAATGAGGCTCAAGTTAAGAATGAGTCTAATGTCAAAATCAACCAATCTTTACAGTCAGCTAGCTAATCATACCCTATTCAATAAATCGGTAAATTTTGATTTAAAACGTATCAAAATTGTATTAAAAAAATTAGATCATCCTGAAAGAAAACTTAAAAATGTAATAAATATCATCGGTAGCGATGGAAAGTATTCTTTACTTAGTTCATTAAAATATTTTATTGAAGCTAACAATCAAAAAACTGCTGCATATATATCACCTAGTATAAAAGATATTAAAGAAAGATTTTGGATGGGTAACAATTTTTTAAGCCATAAAGAAATAAAAGACTCTATCAAGGTTATTGAAAAACTAAGAGTTAGATTAACTATATTCGAAGTTTTAACTGTTATCTTTATAATGAATGCGGCCAAAAAAAATAATGATTTTAACTTGATAGAAGCAGGTGCTTTATTTGCAAAAGACTCTACAAATGTTTTTGACTTTCCAAAATTACAGGTTGTTGTCAATATTAATAAACAACATTTAAATTTTTTAAAGAAAAAGAATCTTAATGAAGTTATATATCAAAAAGTAGGTTTTTTAAGCCAATTTACAAATATATATGTAGGTAAACAAAAATTAAAAGTTTTAAAAAAAATTAAAACTATTCTTAAAATTAATAGTAGTAAAATCGATTATTCAAAGAATTGGAAGTTAATTAATAGAAAAAAAAAACTTTTTTTATAAAGATTTCAAATCGACCATTAAATTAAATTCAAAATATGTTCACTCTAAAGGGCTTTTAGAAAATCTTTGTCTCGCTATTAAAATAGCTATGGATTTAGGAATAAAAAAAAAAATAATAATTAAAACAATCCCTAAAATTATGTTTGAAGCTAGAATTCAATATTTGAAAAAAGGTAAATTAATTAAAAAAATAAATCCGAATGAAAAAATTTTAATTGACGGCTGTCACTCTGAAACTAGCGCTATAAATCTTGCGAACTATTTAAAAACAATAAAAATTCCTATCTACGGAATATGGTCAATGACCAAAAATAAAGACCCGGATAAGTTTATAAAAAATTTTAGAGGTTTGTTTAAAAAAATTTATACAGTGCCTATTGAAAATGAAACTGCTTCTTTATCAAATAAATATTTATTCAAAATAGCGAAAAAAAACAAATTTAAAACTGAATTATCTAGCAATTTTCAGGCAGCTATCAAAAAGATTAGTTCTAAAAATAAAAAAATAATTTGTATTTTTGGATCTTTGTACTTGTGTGGAAACGTTTTGAATAAAAATTAGATGTGAGGTTTAATAAATTCAAGCATATCTTTTTCACTAGAAGCTCCTACTTTTGTTCCTAAAAGTTTTCCTTCCTTGAATAAAAGAATAGTGGGCACACCTCGCACAGAATACTTTGTTGGTTCATTAGGTTGGCTTTCAATGTCATGATAATAACAATTTATCTTATCAGCAAAGTCATTCGATATTTTTTCCACAATTGGTTTAAGTTGCTGACAGGGCCCGCACCATGAAGCTGAAAATTGTATTAATGAAAGTTTGCTTTCACCTATTTGCTCACTAAACTTTTCATCGGAAGAGTCTTTAAATGCCATATGCTTTAATTAAGTATTTTTATTTTTTTGTCAACTATGCAGATGAGTAATATTCCTCCAAATCTTCAACGTACGCGTTAATATCATCCAATATTTTTAATTTTTCTGGTTGATTCTCTTTTTCAAATTTAGCTCTTAAAGTATCTATCTCTGAATAAGTTCTTGGAATTGTGTTCCATTTTTCATTATTTGTGCTGAGAAGTTTTTTAGACGTATCTTTATGTATTAAGTCAAAATCTGCTTTAGTCAGGACTTCAGGTTTTTCCATATAGAGAAGTTTTTTTCCAAAATACTGCAACCTTTCATCTTTAAACTTTGAAATTACATTAAGTTTTTTTTCCCAATTTACGCTATGAAATTCAGGCATAATCTTATTGTCTTCTGATGAAGTAAATTTCGCATAAATACTCTCTTCATTATAAAGATCTTCTTGTGACTTTGTTTGTGCTTTTTCATCTACTTCTAAACGTTTTATAGAAATAACTTTCTCTGCAAATTCTTTATTACTTTTTATCATTTTAGCTCTTTCCTCCAATTTTTTTGAGCCGATTAATTTATATTCATCAAACTTATCTCCATAGGATGGGTTCATGATAACTGGGTGTTTATTATGTCTCACAGTTCTAATAAATTTTGGTTGTTTTTTCATTGCAGCTGTGAGTTCTAAAACAGACATATGTAAATAAGGTTCAGGATCATGCTTTAGATCAAAACACAAAGGCCACTGGTATTGAGGATGTTGACAAATAAAAGTTTGAACATACGGTCTACTTCTGCCATAAAAATATTCATTGGTACAAAAAAGTAATTCTTTTTGTATTAATTCTAACGATTGATTTTTATCCATAGTGAGCATGCTTGCCTTCCAAACATTTGGGGCCTTTTTTGAAATTAGTTTAGCAATTCCAATTGTAGCTATTACATCTCCAATAGCACTATGAGCATTGCCGTGTTCAATTCCATTTAAGGGGGCCATCTGATCCAATTTGTATACATCGTTACCCTTTTCATTTACAGAATTTTTAAGTGTATTTGGATAATATAAATTTGCAGCCCTCGCTAAGCTCAACATATCTCCTCGAGTATTTCCATTAGTGCTGGTGATGTAAGGATATTCTAATGTTTGAAAAAGTGTAGATCTTAAAAATTCTTCATCAAACTCTATGCTATTGAAACCGACATATGTTGCTTTGCCCCATCTTTTTAACGTTTCAACGAATTGTCTAATCATTTCATAATGAGAAAGATTAGATTTTTTTAACATGGTAGGTGAAGTCTTATTTACAATTAATGCCATAGCTTCAGGGATAATTCCTGGACTGAGTCTACATCTTGCATCGTAACGATCTAATTCGTCCAAATTATCATTTGTTAATACAGCACCGATTTGAATTATTTGACCCCAGAATTTATTAGATGAGCTAGTCTCGAAATCATAAAAGACAAAATTAGACATAATTTTTACTTAAGTACTTTTATTTTTTCTGGACTCTCTTTTAAGGAGTCTGTTACTTGCTCTGGGTCTTTAATATTTCCAAGTGTGTTCATTATTGATCTAGCATCTCTGCCAAATCCATCTGTTACTGCCATTGCTTGCTCTAATTTCTTTCTTAGATCTTTAATTCCATCAAAATGTTTTTCAAATCTAGAGCTTATATTTCTTAAATCGCTATAAATTTGCGTTGCATGTTGCTGAACTTTTAATGTTTGAAATCCTAAATGATATGACTGCAGCAATGCAGATAAAGTATTTGGGCCTGATACTGTAACTTTATATTTTGTTCTTAGTTCATGTAATAATAATTCCTTAGTTTTTGGGTCTCTGTAACTAGAAAGTTCCGAGAATAAACCCTCTGTTGGCACATAAACTATGGCAAAATCTGTACTTTTAGGTGGGGCTATATATTTTGCATTTACCGATTTAGCTTTTTGTCTTACAGCTGTTGCTAATTCTTTTCTTGCTTCTGATTGTGCCTCTTTGTTATTTGCATTAAAGGCATCGTCGATAGCTTTGTACTTTTCAATAGGCCAGTGACTATCAATAGGCAGTAAAACATCCTGAAGTTTTATTGCAAATTCAACTGTCTCAGATGTTTCATCTTTCATTTTTGCGTTAGCGATAAATTGAGATGAGGGTAATAAATCTTTTAAGAGAGCGCCTAATCCAAATTCAGCAAGAGTTCCATAAGATTTTACTCCACTTAGAATTTTGCTAAAATTATCCTGGCTTTTGTTCAATTCACTAACTTGTTGATTAAATACAGAAACTTTTTCATCTACTTTAGTAAGAGCGCCAGTCATATCTTTTGCAATTTCTTTACTCATTGAACCAAAAGATTGATTGAAAGAGTCTTTTAATAAATTAACTTCATCTTTAAATAATTGATCGTTGTTTATTTGTTCAGGCTGGTTACGTCTTAACAACACAATTAAGCACACTAAAATGGCCGCTAAAATTAATAAAGCTACTAAAGTAACTATCGAATCCATAATTCATTATATAACATTTAGATATTTAGTGCTTTTTTATTTGCTAAAGAACCACATGATGCATTGATGTCTCTACCTCTGCTTCTTCTAAAGAGAGAAAGGAAACCGGCTTCCTGAATAATCTTAGAGAATTTATCTACACTTTCTTGGCTTGCAGCCTTAAAACCCTTGTTAGAAATTGGGTTGAATTCAATTAAATTTAATTTAGAGGGCACTTTTTTCATAATCTTTATTAATTCTATAGCATGTTCATCTGTTAAATTTTCTTCTAGGCATATCCATTCAATAAAAATTGGTAATTTTGTTTTTTCATAATATTTTTTTAGTTGTGGGATTAATGATTTAATTGAATACTTATCATTAATTGGCATCAGCTCTGACCTATGCTTTGGTATTGAGCTATGTAGACTCCATGCTAGATAAACATCTAATTCTTTGGCCGCCCATTCAATAGCATCTAAATTATCTTTTTTGGTTCCAATGCCAACAGTACTGACTGTAATCCTAGTTCTACCATATTCTAAACCATCTTTATTTTTTAAATTATCTATAGCGACCTTTACATTATCAAGATTTAAAAATGGACTTCCCTCTCCCATCTTGACAATATTGGTAATGATCTTATTTGTTGACCAATCATTTATATAATCTTTGCACAAAATTATTTGTGAAATAATTTCACCAGGTGATAGATTTCTTACTAATTTTTTTGAAATTTGAGCAGTTGCACAAAATTCACAAGAAAGATAGCAACCTACTGACACTGATAAACAAATCGTGTATCTACTTTGTGATTTGTCTGGAATAAGAACTGTTTCTACATTTCTTTTGTCCTTGAGTTCTAAAAGAAATTTAATTGTACCATCTTTAGACTTTTGAATATCTACAATCTTAGGTTTATCCAAACTTATTAAGCTATTAATTTTATTTCTTAGTTCAGATCCAATCGTGGACAATTCATCAAAATTTTTTATATTTTTCTTATACACTGCATTAAAGAGCTGCTGAGATCTCATTTTAGCTTTTTTAAAATCTACACCAGCATTTTTAATTAAAAATGCTCTCAGTTGTTCAAAATTTAAATCATAGAAGTTTTGTTTTTCCATCTACGAATATTATTAATAGCTAAAGAGGGGTTTTAAAACCCCTCTCTATAAAGATTAAAGTTTATTTTTATCAGTTTTTAAATGCTTTAATACTTTTCCGGCATTTTTACCTTCCTTAATCAAATAACCGCTAGTTCCATTAGCATTTGCTTCTGGAGCCTTCACAGATTTGTTAAGTTGCTGAGCGAGCTTAGCCTCTGATTTATTTCGGCTGAACTTACCAAGCAAACGTGAGTATCTATCCATCACATCTCCTTTCTTCAACCTACTTTGTAACTCTTTATAGAGTCCTGCATGTAGATGCAGTTTCTCCATGACATATGGATAATTTAACTTTATTATATGTTTATCTAATATGTCAACACAAGTTAACCTATAATGAATAACAAAATTTTAGGCTTAATTATTATAATTTTCGGCGGGATAGTATTGTTTAGCAAACTTGAGGCAGCTATTTTGGTATCTGCAATTTCAATTGGTATAGGATCTGGAATTTTTTTTTTCTGGAAAGAAGGAAAAAATGATGTAGATAAGTAGCATGTCGAAACGTATATTTATTGTTTATGGTCACCACAATATAACTAAATCGTTTAATGCTTCAATACGAGATACATTTATCGATGAAGCTAAAAAATTAGGTCATGAAATTGACTTGATAAACTTACATGAAGAAGAGCCAATTCCTTTTTTCAATGGATCTAGTCCAAATGATCAAATATTAGATTATAGAAAAAGATTAGAAAATAGTGACGTTTTATTTATGATATCGCCTTGTTATAATTTAAGAGCTACCGCAATTTTAGAAAATTGGATTGATATCACATTAGCGCCTAAATGGTTTTTTTCATTTAAAAGACTTGTTGGTAATTGGGGCTATCCTGTTGCTGGTGCTATGAAAAATAGAAAAGCAATAATGTCGATGTCTTACGGTGGAAATTGGTTTTCTATTCAAACTTGGTTTCAAAATATTCCATTTAGAAGAATCAAGGCAGGTGTTCTAAAACTTGGAGGAATGAAAACAAACTACATTAGATTTTATGAAGTTCTGCCAGGCATGACTAATAATAAATTTGAAAATCATATGCAAAAAGTAAGAAAATTAGCGCGCAATTTATAGTAATTTAAATTTTATTCAAAAAGTATATAAGATTTCTATGGAAAAAATAAAAAATTGGATGACAGAAGCAGCTAATATCATGTTTGATGACAGCAAAAATGATTTAAGAAGCTTGCCAAAATCAGTAAGGCTACAGATCTTAATTGTTTTATCATTTGTTTGGTCTACAGTCTTTAGTTTGTATGTTTTTAGTGTTACTTCATTCATATTCGGGTGGGCTGGAGTTGTGATGGCTCACATAGGTTTAATTATTGCAGTCTATCTTACTTTTAAATTTTTCCATAAAAAACAGGAGCAGCCGATAAGTGTTTTTCAATCTGGAAACTACAACCCGGCAAAAATATTCGCAATTTTTTTTATAGTATTTTTTATCTTTATTTTTACTAAAGGGATAGATGTACTAACTAGAACTAACAGTTATGAAACACCTTATTCTGGACCAGAAACAACAACTGAAGAACGAATTAAAAGATTTGTAAAATAGTTATTTCTTAACTAAAATTAACTCTTAAGATAATAAAATAAATAGATATGTCAAAAAGATATTCTGGAAAAAGTCAGAAAGATAGAAACTTTAAAAAAAAAGCCAAACATTCATTTAAAGAGAAAAGAAAACTTAAAAAGGAAAAGAAAAATAGATAATGTGCGGAAGATATAAAATTACAAAACCTGTAACTAAAACTGTTGATTTAGTTAAAACAAAAATTAAAGTTGAAGATATAGATAATTATAATGCCCATCCTGGTCAAAAACTACCTATTATAAAATCTTACACAAATGGAAAAGCTTTAGAACTTTGTGAATGGGGACTGGTACCAGGATGGTCAAAAAAATTAGATAAATTTTCACCCTTGATAAATGCAAGGAAAGAAACACTTGTGGAAAAAATTACATTTAAAAATTTGATACAAAATTCACGATGTATAGTTCCAGCAGATGGATATTATGAGTGGAAAAGGGAGAGTGAAAAAAAAATACCTTATTATTTATCTAAAGATGATGATGAAATCATGTTTTTTGCTGCAATATATCAAAATAATCAGTTTTGTATTATTACAAGAGAAGCTACAGAGAAAATAAGTACTATTCATCATAGAGAACCAATGATCATAAATCAAAGTCAAATAAATAATTATTTAAACGTAAAAAAAAATGCCATGGAAATTTTAAGTTCGATTAAGCCACCTAGTTTAAAGTTTCATAAAATTTCTAAAGATGTAAATAATCCAATGAATAATGATCCCGCTATAACAAACCCTATATAATAAATGTACTCAATTTCTATTACTCCAGGAAAAAATAATGTTGGTGCTTATATCAACAATATAAATTTAAATGAACTTAACGAGGATTTAACAAATACAATCAAAAATACACTTGATAAATATGGAGTTATCTTTATTAAAAATCAAAAATTAGACTCTAATTCTTATCAGAATTTTGCAAAATCTATAGGTCAATTAGTTGAATACCCTAGACTTAAGGGATTAGAAAATTATCCTTACATAAATGTTTTAGAACGAAAACCAACCGATAAAAGTTTAGCTTTTGGGGGATCTTGGCTACATCAAGATACTTCTTATTTGAAAAAAAATAGACCTAGGTATACTATGTTAATGGGAATAGAAATACCTGAGGGTCAAGGAAATACCATTTTTTCCTCAGGATTTAATGCTTACAAGAAACTTCCAGAGGATATAAAACAAAAAATTAAAGATGCTAAGGGTATTTTTTCATCTGCGGGGCCAATAAGTAAAACTAGATTAGAGCTAGAACGAAGAGCAGGTATTCGATCTGCCGAAGTGTTTGAGGCTCAACATTCAATTGTGCAAGAAGTTAACGGCCAAAAGTCTTTATATGTTTCTCCCGGTCATCTTATTAGCATCAAAAATACTAAAGGACAGGAGAATGAAAAAATCAAAAAATATCTTATAAATCATGTAAATAAAGATGATTTTATATTTTCATACGAATGGTCTAAAGGAGATTTAGTCTTATGGGACAATATTAGCGTTATGCATAAAGCAAGTGAAATTAAAAACTGTAAAAGAGTTATGCATCGAATCACTATTAAATAGTATTACTTTACTAACGTAGTAATATGGCCCATCTTTCTTTTATCTTTAATAATTTTTTTTCTATAATCGAAAAAGTATTCATCTAAGTTAAAAGTTTTTTTCCGATAAGTTTCTATTTCTTTACCCAAAATATTATTCATTTCTGCATTAGCTAATTTTTTTACTTCTATTTTTTCAAGTCCGACTACTGCACGAACATGGTTTTCAAATTGACTAACATTAAAAGCATTGATTGTTAGATGACCTGAGTTATGAACTCTTGGTGCAATTTCGTTAACCAGAAGATTTTCATCTTTATCTATAAAATATTCAACGCACATTGTTCCTATATAATCTAATTTTTCTGCAATCAACTTGGCGTTGTCTTGTGCTTTTTGATGAATATCTAATTTAATATCAGCTGGGATTTTTGAATATTTTAAAATTTGATCTTTATGAATATTTTCAATTGGTTCATAAATATAGCATTCACCATTTTTAAATCTTGTAATTACTACAGAAATTTCTTTTTTTAAATCTAATTTTTTTTCTAAAATATAATCAGCTGTAAAACACCAATCTTTTTTAATATCTGCTAATGTGTTTAAGACGAACTGTCCATGTCCATCATAACCTAAGGTATTAGATTTTAAAATACCAGGTAATAAATGTTCATTTATTTTTATATCTTCTACAGACTCAATAAATGACCATTTTGTAGTTTGAATTCCAAGCTCGTTTATAAAAGTTTTCTCTAATTTTCTATTTTGCACTATTTGATTTATATCAGGCCTTGGAAATACTTTTCTTTTTTCATCTATCTTTTTTAATATTTTAATGGGTATATTCTCAAATTCAAAAGTAACAACATTTACTTTATCTACAAATTCTTTTATCTTATTTTCATTATCATACTTAGAATAAATAAATTCATTAGCATAGTTTTGTGCAGGGCCTTCTTTATCGTCAGATATAACTACCGTTTTAATCTTAAGTTTTTTTGCAGCTTGACATAACAAGGATCCTAATTGACCAGAGCCTATAATTCCTAAAGTGCTTACTGACATTAAATTATTTTGGAATTTTTTTTATCGATTTTGATTGGACTCTTCTCCACTTATCTAAATTTGATTTAATTTTTTTATCAAAATTAGCAATAATTGATGCAGCAAGTAAACCTGCATTGAAAGCTCCATCAATTGCAACACATCCCACTGGAATGCCTTTAGGCATTTGAGAAATTGATAACAAGCTATCAAGTCCTTTTAATTTCTTACTTTCTATCGGAACCCCTATAACTGGAAGAGTTGTTAAAGAAGCAACCATTCCGCAAAGATGTGCTGCGCCTCCAGCTCCACTAATTATTACCTTGAAACCCCTCTTTTCTGCGTTCTCAGCAAAATCAAACATCCTTCTTGGCGTTCTGTGAGCGCTCACTATCATAGTTTGAAACTTTACTTTTAAAAATTTCAAGATATTTTCACAATCTCTCATAACTTTGTAGTCTGACTGAGAGCCCATAATAATGGCAACTTTATTATTAAATTTATTGAGTTTCACAAAACAATTTAACAATTATTCAGATAAAAACAATAGAGTTTTGTTTTCTTTTTTTTGTCTAATTTATGCCAATCAAAACACAGATTTTTATTACACATTATTCTAATGAAAATAATATCTATATTATCGCTGATACTTTTTTTGTCTAATTGTGCAGGAGGCAATGTGGCTAAGATTAAATTTGGCAAACGTTGTACTGCTGCTAATGGTGAGGGGCTTAAGGAAAGTTCCTATGTTTGGGTAGTAAGTAAAGATGCCATTAAGTCTTTTGACAAAAGAGTAAATAAATCAAACTGTTTAGATAGCTAAAATAAAGTATAAAAAATAGTTTTCTATGATATTAAGGGGTATGGAATTTCCTTTACCCCTTATTATAGTATGTATACTAATTATATTAGCTCTAATTGTTTTTCCTTTATTTGTCTCTTATAAATCAGAAAAAAAAAATAAAATAGGTGAATGGGATAGAATAAAAGAATTTGGTAATAAAATTAATGACGAAACAAGAAAAAAAAATTAATAAATGCCATGCAAAAATTCTTTTTTTTTATTACCCTTCTCATATTTTTTAATTTAGATTTATTAGCTATGGAAAAACCTTATCATCATTTACCTGATGGAACTTTTAGAAATCCTGAAGGTTCTCCAAAAAGAAACCCAAATGTAAAGTGGTCTTATAAGATATTTAACGAAGAGAGAAAAAAATTAAAAGTTGAATTTCCTAATGATCATGTTGTTCCTAAAAATGAAATTTTAGCAAATTTGAAAACAAATCAAGACGAAGATTTTATTTTTTGGATTGGACACGCTTCCTTCATCATAAAATTAGGCAAAACAACAATTATAACAGACCCAGTTTTTTCAAAAAACACTGGACCATTAATATTCGGACCTAAAAGATATGTACCACCGGCTATCAATTTAAGTGAAATTCCTCCAATAGATTTATTTTTGCTAACTCATAACCATTACGATCATCAAGACATGTCCACCATTCGGAATTTCCCATATAAAAATTCAAAAGTGTTGCTTCCCTTGAGACTAGGGAAGTATTTTAAAAATTATAAAGATGTAAACGAACTTGATTGGTATGAAAAAATTCAAATTAATAATGACATTAAAGTAACTTTATTACCCGCTGTTCATTGGTCGAAGAGAAGTTTGTGGGATACCAATAAAACTCTCTGGGGAAGTTTTTTAATTGATTATAAAGGTAAAAAATTTTTATTTGCTTGTGATACTGGTTATGGAAATATTTATAAAGAGTTAGGAAAAAAGTTTGGTCCAATAGATTTAACTTTTATTAATATAGGTGCTTATAATTTTTTTCCAATAATGCCAGAAAAAGATAAATCAGTGTACCACACTAATCCTGAGGAGGCTTTACAGATCGCAAAAGATCTTAAAAGTAAAAAAGTAATTGGTATGCATTGGGGCACAGTCGTTTTATCTCTTGAGCCGATAATGGAGCCAAAAGAAAGATTTAAAAAGAACGCAAATAAATTTGGTTACTCCAGCAAGGAAGCTATTACTTTTAAAATTGGAGAATTAAAAACTTTAAAAGAAATACTCAACTAGCTTTTTTCTCACCTCTTTTTTTATCTAAAAGCTTTGTTAGTGCATCAACCATCAAGTCTGAAGCTCTAAAAATTTCATTTGATTTGAACTCATGAGAACTATTAAGTTCAGGATTGGTCTTATCCTCAATTATTATTCCTGTCTCAGGTGAATTATTTTTTAAATATATTAAAATCAACCAATCTTCATCTGATGTATCATCCCACTTAATGAATATTTCTCCAGTTTCAAATCTTCTATCTATTACTCTCATTATGCTTAAATATTTCGGAATGTACTTCTTATTTAATTGAAAACAGAGGCTATGGGCAGATCTGTAAAAACTTTCTAGAGCAAACTCAATCTTTTGTCTTTCTAAATTATAAGCTTTTTCTTTTTCAAGTAAAACTGTTCTATCATCTCCTTCTTCAATTTTTACTCCTAATTGCTGGACTCTTTCTCTGATTTTTTGATCTCTTAAAGCTTGGTACTTAATTTTTATTCTATCAATCATTGCCTGAACATCTACATAAGACTCTCTTTCTTGACTTAAAACAAATTTTTCCAAATTTTGAATTTCTAATGCCTCTCTTTTTCTAAACTGATCAATCTTTTTTTCTAATTTAATTTGCTCTAAAAATTTTCTTTGCTTTTCTGCTTGCTCTTTTCTTACTTCTGCTTGTTCAAGTCTTATAAATTTCTGTAATTCTTTTTTTCTCTCCTTTTCTAATTTAATTTCATCTTTTAATTCTTTTTCTTTCGCCTTTATTTCATTATCTCTCTCAGATATTAATCTCATCCTTAAATCTTTTTTTTCCTTTTCTATAACTTGAAGTTTAATTTTTTTTTGTTTTTCTTTTTCTTCTTGTATTAATTTTTGAATTTCTGAAATCTTATCAGATATTCCTTGGAAAAAATTTTGAAGTGATCGATCTAAATCAAATTTAAAGCTAAAAAAGGATTTTATCTTATCATTTACATTTAACAAACTAAGAATAACTGCTTTTGTTTTTAAATGTTTGTTTTTCTTTTTTTTTAAAATTCTGATATTTTTTCTTAGCCTTTTTCTCTTTTTAAGTCTTTTCTTTTTTTTAAAGCTTATTTTTTTTCTTTTTTTCTTAGAAAGAATTTTTTTTCTCTTTTTTTTTAAAGATTTTTTTTTATATTTTTTTGTTCTTTTTCTTTTTTTCATTCCTGTATTTATTAAATATCAGGTTTTATGAATATATATAGTCTCTTGTATTATGGGCAGAATTAAAGTTTTTCACAATTTGTAATTGAAAAACAGCTAAGTCTCTATATCTGAATGCTGCAGCACAACTTGCTAAATAAAACTCCCACATTTTTACAAATCTTTCATCAAAAAGGTCTTTAACCTCCTTTTTTTTGGCTAAAAATCTTTCTAACCAACTTTCTAACGTTTTATCATAATGTCTAATAAGTGTCTCTGTATCAGCAACAATCAGTCCGGTTTTTTCTAATGGTTCAACAATTTGACTAAAAGACGGACAAATGCCTCCAGGAAAAATATATCGGTTTATAAATTTATTCGGTGGCGATGATTTATCTACAACACCTATAGTGTGTAATAAAAAGATACCGTCTTCTTTTAGCAATTTGTTCATTGACTCAAAAAAAACTTTATAAAATTTCTTACCAACATGTTCGAACATTCCAACTGAAAAAATCCTATCATATTGACCACTAATTTCTCTGTAATCGGCCAATTCAAAACTCACTTGATTATCTAAACCAAGATCTTTTGCTTTTTTTTTACAATAACTGATCTGGTTTTTGCTCAAGGAAATACCTTTTATTTCACAATTTTTTTGCCTTGCGATTTCAAAAGCCATCCCACCCCAGCCACATCCAACTTCTAAAATTTTTTGATTATCTTTAATATCTAATTTTTTTACTATATGATTTATCTTATTTTGCTGAGCCTCTTCTAAAGTTTTTGTTCCTTCCTTCCAATATGCGCATGAATAAAGTCTATGGGTTTTGTCAAGAAAAATATCGTAAAGCTTCTCTCCTTTAAGACCCCCAACATCATAGTGATGCTCTACATTTTTTCTGGATTTTCCAGGTAAGTTAAAATTTGAAATATATCTCCATAATTGAAATATTTTTTTAGACATATGACTTGCGGCACTAATTTCCCTTCTTCCTAAATTTTTTACTAGCGCCATTAAAAATTCTTTTAAAGATGCGTTCTCTATAACAATTTCATTTCTCATGTAAGCTTCCGGAAACTCTATTTCTGGATCTAATACAAGTTTCCAATTCAGACTTTCTTTTAAAAGTTTAATTGTAATAGGTTTATCCTTTTTGGGATTTCCACAAATATATTTTTGTCCTCTATGGTCTACTAAAATGACTCCTTCTTCCTTTACGAAGATATTAGAAAATATTCTTGCTAAAATCATGTCTAGGCTGCTAAATTATTTTTAATTTCAAATTTTAAATCGTTTAATTTTTTGATCAAATCTTTCTTTTCCTTTGAATTTAAAGTAACCAAAGGAGGCAATAAGTTCTTAAAATTCTCTTCTTTAGTAGACATATAGCTGTGTAAAGCTGAAATTAAATTGTAGCCATCAAAAACGTTTCTGACTGCAACTAATTTTTCATTTTGAGTTTGTTCTATTTTGTTTTCAAAATCGTCGAAAACTTTTCTGGCAAGCGGGGCTGTCACGTTACAAATAGCTGAAATGATTCCACTATTACCAATCTCTAATCCTTTTAATAATTTCTTTTCAGTTCCAGGAAACATTAAAAAATTTGGTAGTTTCAAATTCTCAAATAAATTAGAAGTTGAGTCCTTGCAGCCAATTATATTATCTGGAAAAGCTTTTACAAGTTTGGTAACTGCCTCAGCAGAAAATTTATATCCACTCAGCAGTTCAAAATTATATAAAATAATTTTGATTTTAGGAACTTTAGAGATTATAAGTGAATAAAAATTAAATACTCCCTCATCAGTATTGCCTTTATAGTATGCTGGTGGCATTATTAAAAAATCTTTGAATCCATATTCAAATCCATATTTTATTAAATCTATTGTTTCTTTTAAAGAGTTACATCCGGTGCCTAGAAAGAATTGTTTTTTTAATTTATGATTAGCAATTTTAGTAATTAAATTTTTTTTCTCGGAAATTGAAATTAATTGACTCTGACCTGTAGAACCAAAAAATATAGCCCCGTGTAAACCGTTATTAATTGTAGATGCTGCATGTGCGATCGTAGCATCCACATTCAATGAATAATCATCGTTTAATATGCTGCATGTAGCGCTATAGATACCTCTAATCATAATCTTACCCAATTTATTGTATCTAAGTTATATAGTTAGAATCAAGTATGAAAATTCTTTGTATAAACGCAAGAAAAGGTATGGGAGATCAGATTATTTTTCTACCCTATATCCATGCTATTTCACAAAAATTCAAAACACCAGTTTCGTTGTTAGCTAAAGATAATTCCAGAGCAAAGGATCTCTTAGATGAGGATAGGCATGTTAATGAGGTTATTTCTCTTAAAAAAGAGATGGATGGTATAGGTGGAATTTTTAAATTAACAAGTGAGTTGAAAAAAAGAGCTTTTGACAAAATCTTTATTTTTAATTCATCGTTAAGATACAATTTGATTGCGAGATTAGCAGGAATTAAGTCAATTTATCAATACCCTTTTAGTTTTGGTAAAAAAGATAATATGGTGATTAGTGCAAAAATTTTTTCTGAAGATATAACTAACAAAGTTGTCTCAACAGAACCTAATCTAATAATTAATGATAAAGAGAATAATATTGATAAAAATTTTAAACATGTTGTTTTTGGAATTTCGGCCAGTGGCAAAACAAAAATTTGGAATATAAATAATTATATAAAGTTGGGACAAGAGATATCGAAAAAGATTAAGTGTAAATTTTATATAGCTGCTGGTCCTAATGATATTGAATTAATCAATAAGTTTAAAAACTCAGATATTGGAAAAAATTCTATTTCTTTTGAAAAGTTAAGCATTAAAGAAATTCTTCCAATTATAAAAAATTGTGATTGTTATATTGGTAATGATACAGGTTTTGCTCATATATCCGTAGCTCTTAAAATAAAATCTTTGGTAATTTTTATGGATACTCCAATCAAAGTTTATGGTCGATACGCACCAGCTATCATGTCTACTGTAGAACCAGAAGGAGAACATGAAAGCACGGTTCACGATACTTTAGGTGCTGATGCAGTTTCCTTTGATGAAGTTTTAAATAAATCAATTGAAATACTCAACTAAAATCTGTTTTGATTATTTTATCAACTGCCGAATTTACAAGCTTTGATAATTCCTCTGTTTGTATTTCAGTATTTCTATCTGGATGAATTTTTTTTGTAATTTTTTTGCAACTTTCAAAACCTCCTCTTTAGAACAGCCTTTACTTAAACCCAGCAGTTTATAAGCTTCCTCAGTGCTTAAACTAGAAGTTCCTTGACTACGACTAGATTGACCTTGGGTAAACCTGCCTGAGTTTTTCATAAACTGTATCAATCTCCATAACTGAAACATTTGCAAAGCAGTGAATCCTTTGATCTTTAGACCGGAGAGTATAATTAACCAAAAAGGCAAGGAAAAAAGAAATTTACCCCCTAGCGTAAAAATCGCTGTTAAAACTATTGATAAATATACTGCAAATTTTTTTATTGTTGACGCGATTTTTTTTGAACTCACACGTGCTAAATAATTTAAAATTATGTACAAGGTGATAAAAATGATAATAGCTAAAAAGATATAATTCATATAATTAATTCTTATGAAAACACCTTATCTTAGAAGACAAGAAGAAGTAAAGACTGCACATGGTTACACTTGGTCAGACTATTATAGTTGGATTCATCAATCCAATTGTTTGGAAATTTTAAGAGATAAAAGCAAATTAAACCCTGAAGTTAGAACATATCTAGAAGAAGAAAACGCTTATACCGAAAAAAGCATGAACGACACCAAAGATATACAAAAACAATTATTTGAGGAAATTGAAGGAAGAATAAAGTTAGAGGATGAAAGCCTAAAATATAAAGATAGAAAATATGAATATTGGTCGAAAACTACAAAAGAAGGAAATTATTCTAAATATCTTAGAAAAAAAATTGGTGAGGAAAAAGTTGAAATATATTGGGATGGAGATGTAGAGGCTAAAGGCAAAAAGTTTTTTAGCGCTGGAGATATTCAAGTTTCTAATAACGATGAGATGTTAGCTTATTCAATAGACGATAAAGGGAGTGAATATTTTACGATTTTTGTAAGAAATATTAACGATGAAAAAATTATTGAAGAGCCTATTTTAGAAACTTCTGGTGGAATTACATGGGCATATGATGATAAATCTTTCTTTTATAGTAAGCTCGATAAACTTCACCGTCCTAGAAAAATATTTCAGCACGTTTTAGGTACTTCTCCAAAGGATGACAAATTAGTCTACAACGAGTCAGATGAACGGTTCACAGTATCTCTTAGTTTAACATCTGATGAAAATTATTACATATTATCTGCAACAGAACATACTACCTCTGAGGTTTATTATATTCATAAAGATGATAAGAAATTAGAACCAAAATTATTTATTAAACGTGAGGATGGTGTTGAATATTCCATAAATAGTTGGGCAGGATTTTTTTGGATGAATACCAATAAAGACGCTGAGGATTTTAAAGTAGCTAAGTGTTCTCATGAAAATATAAATCAATGGGAGGATTTTATTCCTGCTAAACCTGGAACTTTAGTTGGAGGACTAACTTTTTTAAATGATTGGATAATCAGATCAGAAACATCAAATGCATTGTCAAAAATTTACGTAAGAGATTTTAAAAATAATAAAGAAGAAGAATTAATCATTACTGAGGAAAAAGTAATCAGCCCTGGTATTAGTTTAATGCAAAAAAATAAAAATACTGACTTGATAAGGATAGGATATGAATCTCCTAAGACACCCTCAAGAATTTTTGAATATAATTTAAAAACTAAGGAAAAAAAATTAGTTAAAGAACAAATTATTCCCTCCGGGCATAACAGAGATGACTATATTGTGGAAAGACTTGAAGTAGAGGGTCATGATGGTTATTTAATCCCCATTACAGTAACACGTAATAAAAAAACAAAACTAGATGGAACTGCTCATGTACTGCAGTATGGATATGGATCTTATGGTATGTCGGCACCAATTGGATTTTCTTCTTCAAGATTAAGTCTCATCAATCGAGATATTATTTGGGTGACGTGTCACATACGAGGAGGACTTGAGAAAGGAATGGCTCATTGGAAAGGTGGAAAAATGTTAAATAAGAAAAATACTTTTTTTGATTTTATAAGTTGCAGTAAATATTTAATTGAAAAAAAATATACTAGTGAAAAAAAAATAATAATTTTTGGTGGAAGTGCTGGTGGTTTATTAACTTCTAATGTCGTTAATCAGATTCCTAATCTTCTTTTAGGTGCAATCATGGCTGTTCCTTTTTGTGACAACTTAACTACAAATATGGATCACTCTCTTCCTTTAAGTAAAGGAGAGCTCAGAGAATTTGCGGACGCAAAAGGTAATAAGAATCATTTTGAATATATTAGATCATATGCACCATATGACAATTTGGAAAAAAAAGATTATCCTAATATATTAATTACAACCTCTTTGTCTGACTCTCGAGTTCTTTATGATGAACCAACAAAATATTGTGCTAAATTAAGATATTTAAAAACAGATAATAACCTGCTTCTTTTAAAATGTGAAATGGATGCGGGGCATTCAGGCAAAAGTGGGCGAACTTCAGCAATTGAAGAAGTTGCTTTTGACTATGCATTTGCTTTAAAAATTTCTGGAAAACTATAAAATTTTATTTGGAGAAAGTATTCAAAAGCAGTTCTTGCTGCTAAAACCTACTACAATATTTTTTGGATTTATTTCAAATTTTCTCTCGCATTTAATTTTGAATTTTTCACTCAAGTAGATGTAATTTCTATTTCTATTTTCAAGAAACTTTATTTTATCTGGTTGGCCATAACTAATTTTAAGTTCATTTTCAGATTTATTTAACCATTTATTTAAGTTTTTTTCTTCGATTTTCGTTTTTTCTTCAATTTTAGTTGATACAGTTTGACAGGATAAAAAAAGCGATGAAATTAGTATTGTAAATAAAAGTGAAATTAATTTTCTCATAATGATAATTTTATTTTACACTTATTACTTATAAACAGAAATATTACCTTCAGGTTGTATAATTAAATAAAAGTCAATATTTCAAAGGATTTTATTCACGAATCGGAGTATTTAACTTTTATAGGAGGTTTTTTTTATGATGGATAAATATTTTGAGTATAAGAAGCACAAAACAAATTTTAGAACCGAAGTAATTGCTGGCGTAACTACATTTCTTACAATGGCATATATCATGTTTCTAAATCCCTTTATTCTATCTGGAGAGTTCGCTGGACCAGAAAAAGGTTTTTTTGATTTTGGGGCAGTTTTTACTGCCACAATAATAGCAACTTCAATAGCATGTTTTATCATGGCGTTTTACGGCAAAACATGGCCAATAGGTTTAGCTCCTGGAATGGGCATTAATGCTTTTGTTGCGTTTGGAGTAGTGGCTGGGATGGGTTATACGCCCCAAGCTGCTCTTGGTGCAGTTTTAGTTGCAGGTGTATTATTTTTAATAATATCATTAACACCAATTAGAGCTTGGTTAATAAACTCTATTCCGAAAAGTTTAAAACTTGGGATAGGAGCTGGTATTGGATTATTCTTAGCAATAATCGGCTTAGAAATTATGGGTGTGGTTGGAGATCATCCAGTAACACTTGTTACTTTGGGTGATATCAAAAACCCACTAGTAATGCTTGCTTGTTTGGCTTTCGTGGTGATGATTGTTTTGGAAAAAATGAAAGTTAAGGGTAATATTATAATTGGTATTCTTGTTTTTAGTATAATTGCTTGGGCGACTGGATTAGCTAAATTCAATGGAGTTGTAGGGTCAATTCCGCCAATGACTTACCTTTTTGCTTTTGATTTAACAGCAGCTTTTACAGCTGGAATGTCAACTGTAATCTTTACTCTGTTGTTTATTGATTTTTTTGACACCGCAGGCACTTTGACTTCAGTAGCAAACGTAGCTGGTAAAGTCGATAGACAAGGAAAAGTAAAAGACATTAATAAGGCTATGCTTTCCGATAGCGTTGGTACTGTTGCTGGAGCACTAATGGGTACTACAACTGTTACAAGTTATGTCGAGTCTGGTGCTGGAGTTAAAGCTGGAGGACGTACAGGAATGACTTCTTTAGTTATAGGGGTTTTATTCTTAGCTTGTTTATTTTTTTCACCTTTAGCAACAAGTTTGCCAAAAGAGATAGATGGTGCAGCTTTGTTGTATGTTGCAATTTTATTCGTAAGAAATATTACAAGTATAGATTGGGATGATATAGCTGAATCTGGGCCTGCAGTAGTGGCTATGATTACTATGCCTTTAACTTATAGTATAAGTAACGGTATAGCTTTGGCTTTTATATCTTACGCTTTAATCAAAATTTTATCAGGGAAATTTTCTAAAACTTCACCTGCTATTTGGGTAATTGCAATATTAAGTGTTTTAAGTTTTTATGTAGCTTAATAAATTCTAAGGGCCAGCACCAGCTGGCCCTTAACTTCTATGTTTCTTAACTAAGTCTTCTATTCCTGTTTCTTCATAGCGTTCGAAAGGCTGAACTATCCAAGGGTTACTATCTAATTTTTGTGCACAAAAATCAGGCTCAAAACTAGAAGCTTTTTTTTTCCAAAGAACAGCTGTCTTAATATTCTTTATGTTTCCTTTTAACGGAGGATAATCCTTTAACCACTGGATACTTTTGTTCAATGTTACGCCTGTATCGGACAAATCATCACATAAAAGTATGTTTCCCCTCATATCTTGAACCGTTGAACTCATCTCTCTAGAAAATACTAGCTCTCCTTGTTGATCTTCAATTCCTTTACCTGAGTAAGACTCAACAGCAAGATAAGCACACTTTAATTTAAAAATTCTACTAAGAACATCTATAATAGGCGCTCCACCTCTCATAATTCCAATTAACATGTCAGGCTTAAATCCACTTTTGTGAATTTGAACTGCTAGTTTTTCTGTAATTAGATTATATTCTTTCCAATCTATGATAAGTTTCTCAGCCATAGAAAAAACTAAATTATTTTAAAGGAGTTGTAAATGAAAGGTTATGTCGTTTGTGTTTATAAAAGTATAAGTAATCAAGAAAAACTTAAAGAATATGCTATTAAAGCAAGAAAAGCAGTTGAAAAATTTAAAGGCACATTTTTAATTAGAGGCGGTAAAGCTACAGCAAATGAAGGTGATAAATCGCCTAGAACTGTAGTTATAGAATTTTCATCTTATGCTGAAGCAAATTTATTTTATAATTCAAAAGAATATCAAGACGCTCATGAAATTTTAAAAGGAAATGTTGTTAGGCATCACCAAACTGTTGAAGGTATTTAATATTGTATAGGTTCATTATCGATGGATCTCCATAAATACCAAGTGGCTACCGAACAGTAGGGTGTAAATTTTTTATAAAGCTTATCTAAAAAACTTTTTGGTGGAAAATATTGTTTATTATAATTGTTTGAAATAGCTCGAAGAAGTCCAATATCTTGTAGTGGCCAAATATTTGAGCGATTAAATGTAAAAAGTAATATCATTTCAGCTGACCATCTTCCTATTTGTCTTAATTCTGATAAATATTCAATAGCTTCATCATCAGTCATCTTATTGATAATCGTTGGCTTAAAAGTTTTGTTTATTGTTCTCTTAGCTAAATCTTTTATACCTATAACTTTTTGTTTACTCAATCCGCAGCTTTTGAGACTATTAAATGTTAATTTATTTACTACCTTAGGAGTAATTTTATTTTTACATTTTTTTTGGAATCTAAGAAAAACAGAATTGGCGGCAGCCACACTAATTTGTTGTCCAATAATGCTTTTACAAAGTGAAAAAAAAACATCGTTACGGGTTATAAGATTTCCATCTTTATATTTATAAATAAGTTTTTTCATAACTTTATCTTTTTTAGATAAAATTTTTTTTGCTTTAGCCCAATATTTAGGGGCTTTGCTCATGTTCTTGGAGCTACTATATGTTTTTTTAATTTGTTTTCTCGCATAAAAATTATCAAAGAGCTAGCGATGACTAAAGCCGCTCCAAATAAAGTCAAAATTTTTGGTATTTCGCTCCAAATAAAATAGCCAAAGACAATGGCAAACACTAAACTTAAATATTTAATAGGTGTTACTAAAGATGCTTCTGCTAATCTGTAGCTCTGAGTTAGCAATAAATTAGCTATACTTCCGCATAAACCAAGCACTAGGAACAATAAAAAGTCTATAGTGGTTGGCATAACCCAATTACTAAATAAAATTGTACTTAAGCCTAAAACTGTACATAACAAAGTGAAATAAAATGCGATTGTATAGTTAGCCTCTGTTTTAGATAGAGATCTAACACTAATTGCTACACATGCGAAAAATACACAGAATACTATTGGAGTAATGTAATAATAGTTTAGATCAGTGAATGCAGGTTGCACAATTAACAGCATACCTAGAAATCCAAGAAATACTGCTGACCATCTTCTAATTCCCACTCTCTCAGATAAAAAAATTATTGATGCAATAGTAACAAATATTGGGCCACCAAAAGTTAATGATACTACATCTGCTAATGGTAATTCTCTTAGACCAAAAAATAATGCTATGATAGCTAATGCACCACATATTGCTCTAAAAGCATGAAGACCAGGACGAGAAGTTTTATAAAAAGTAAAAATTTTATCCTTTGGTATAATAAAAAAAATAGGAATAAAGCCTATGAAAAATCTTAAGAAAAGAACTTGTCCTATAGGATAATAGTTTAACCATTTAACGCAGATATCCATGATTGAGAAGCAAATAACACTTCCTACCATGTACAATACGCCTATTTGATTTTGAGTTAACAATTTAATATCCTCATAATTTATTCTTAAGATATTAAATAAATTATGATGAAATGTACACTTGCTCTTGGTTGTTTTTGGAAGCCTGAGGAAAACTTTAAGAATAAACCTGGGATTATAGAAACAGAAGTTGGATATGCTGGAGGAAAAAATCCTGAAGTTACTTATGAAGAAGTTTGTAGTGGAAAAACTGGTCATGCAGAAGTAGTAAAATTAACATTTGATGAAAAAGTGATTTCTTTTAGAAAAATACTGGATCTATTCTTCAAAATGCATGATCCAACTCAAAAAGATATGCAATTTCCTGACATTGGAACACAATACAGAAGTGAAATATTTTATGAAAATGATGAACAAAAAAATGACGCTTTAGAAGTTTTAAATGAAGTAAATAAATTTTTTAGTGGAAAAGTTCAAACTAATATCTCAAAAATTAAAAATTATTGTAAGGCAGAAGAATACCATCAAAGATATATAGAAAAAAATAGAAAATGAAACAATTAGTAACTACAGATTGGCTGGAAAAAAATTTGGAAAATGTGAAAATTTTAGATGGTAGCTGGCATCTTCCAAGTACCGAAAGAAATGCCTTAAATGAATTTAATTCAGGTCATATAAAAAATTCAATATTTTTTGATATAGATAAAAATTCTAATCAAAAATCTAATTTACCACATATGTTGCCCCTAAAAAGTGACTGGGAGAAAATTGTTTCTGAATTAGGAATAAAAAATTCTGATTATATAATTATTTATGATAATTCTGATGTCATAAGTTCTTGTCGAGTTTGGTACACTTTTTTATATTTCAATCATGATCCTAACCTAGTTTCCATTTTAGATGGAGGTTTTAAAAAATGGTTAAATGAAAAAAAAAATATTACAGCAGAAATTAAAAAATTCCCAAACAGCTCCTATGTTGCATCTGAAAACTCTTCACTAGTTTTAGATAAAGATCAAATAAATAAAAATATCGATAGTAATTCATTTCAATTAGTTGATGCTAGAAGCAAAGAGCGATTTTTAGGATTAAAGTCAGAGCCTAGAAAAGAACTAAAGAGTGGAAATATAGATGGATCAAAAAATTTACCTTTTACAGAATTAATTAATAAAAAAGATGGTACTTTTAAAAAAAGGGATGAACTAATATCTATTTTTAAAACAAATGAAGTTGATCCAAATAAAAATATTGCTTTCACTTGCGGATCTGGGATAACAGCGTGTGTTTTAGGGTTAACTAATTCAATCATTAATGGTAGAAAACCCGTTATCTATGATGGTTCATGGGCAGAATATGGAATTAAATAAAGAATGAAAACATCCTCAAAATTAAAAACAATTTTAATAATATTTATCATTATAGTTTTTGGTGTTATAGCAGCTAGATATTTTATTGGATTACATTTTAAAAAAAAGTTTAGTGTCAGGCCCGCCCCAGGAGTTATTATTACTAAAGTTGAAAAGTCTCTTTTTTACAAAAGTATTGAAACTTTTGGAACAGCGATTGCTCAAAGCTCTAAAATATATAGAGTTCAAAAAGATAATATAGTTGGAAATTTAAACATAGAAAACAGGTTTGTAAAAAAGGGAGAAATAATAATTGCATTAAAAGATGGGAAAAATGTTATTGCTGATTTTGCAGGAAAAGTTGGAAAAAGAGAAATCGCACAAGGTGTTCTTGGTTCAAATAGTTTAATTGTAACTCTAGATGATTTGAAAAAGATTGTAATAGATATTAAGATTCCAGAAAATTATGTTGGAATTTTAAAACCTGGTTTAAAAGCAGAAATAGTAAATTCAGCATTTGATAAGACTTTTAAAGGTAAAGTGGATACTATTAGCTCAAGAATAGATCCTTCAACAAGATCTATCTTGGCAAGAATTTCTGTAGACAACTCAAAATTTGAAATTATTCCAGGTCAACTAATGACGGTAAAGGTAATTTATGAGGAGACAAATCAAATTGGAGTTCCAGAAAGTGCAGTTACTATTCAAGGAAGTACTGCTTTCGTTTATGTTGTCGAAAATAATACTGCTAATAAGAAAAATATTAAAATGGGAAAAAGAAACTTTGGTAAAGTAGCCGTTATTTCAGGAATAAATGAAGGAGATANAATTATTAGCGAAGGCATATCTAAAGTAAGAAATAAAGCTAAAGTTAAAATTATAAATCCTTAAAATAAATATGTTTTTAACTGACTTATCCATTAAAAGACCAGTCGTAGCCTCGGTGATGAGTCTAGTTCTTGTCATTTTTGGGCTAGTAACTTTCCAAGAAATTCCTACCGATGAACTACCTGACGTTCAGCCTCCAGTAGTTACAATTCAAACAGATTATAGAGGTGCCTCTGCAGAAATTGTAGACACTCAAATAACTCAAAAGATAGAGGATTTTGTAGGCGGAACTCCTGGCTTGGAAACTATAGACTCTTTTAGCGAAGATGAAAGCTCAAGAATAACTTTAACATTTGAAACTAGTCTAGATATTGATGATGTTGCAAATGATGTGAGGAGTTCTGTATCAAGAGTATTAGATAATTTACCTGAAGGAGCAGAACAACCCGAGATATTTAAACAAAGTGCAGGAATGCGAACTACTATGTGGCTTTCCTTTAACTCAGAAACAATGACAGATTTAGAGCTAACTGATTATGCAGATAGATATTTGACAGATGTTTTTTCTACAGTTTCAGGAGTTGGTAGAGTACGTTTGGGAGGAGAAAGGGAGCTTTCTTTAAGAGTTTGGCTAGATCCTATTGCTTTAGCTGCTAGAGACATAACTACTCAAGAAGTAGAAGAAGTTTTAAACAAAGAGAATGTAGAATTTCCTGCTGGCAGAATTGAGTCCAAAGATATTGACCTAACTATAAAATTAGATAAAGCATATAAAAATTTAGAAAATTATAAAAGATTGCCTCTTAAAAGAGCAAAAGATGGCTCCATAATTACTCTAAATGATGTTTCTCGAGTTGAGCTTGGTGCAGAGTCAACACGAACATTATTTAAAGGAAATGGAAAACAAGTTGTAGGAATTGGAGTCTATCAGCAATCTGATGCCAATACTATTGAAGTGGCTAAAGGAGTTAAAAAAAAGATTAAAGAAATAAAGCCAACTCTTCCTCCTGGAACTACTCTAGAAGTTTCATTTGATAGAAGTAATTATATTAAAGCTGCTATAAAAGAGGTTTACAAAACTTTAATTATAGCTTTAATTTTAGTCACTATAATAATTTATTTGTTTTTAGGGAACCTAAGAGCACTTATTGTGCCTTTAATTGCTTTACCTGTTTCTTTGATTTCAACCTTTTTATCAATTTACATATTTGGATTTTCAATCAATCTTTTTACGTTAATGGCTCTAGTTTTAGCTATAGGAATTGTAGTGGATGATGCAATTGTTATGTTAGAAAATATTGTAAGACGTATAGAGCTAGGTGATAGTCCTCTCGTAGCAGCCTATAAAGGCGCTAAACAAGTATCATTTGCCATTATAGCCACAACTGTCGTTCTAGTAGCAGTTTTTATACCTTTAGTTTTTATTAAAGGCATAACTGGTGTGTTGTTTACTCAAACCGCAGTTACTCTTGCTTCGGCAGTTATAATTTCTAGTTTTGTAGCTCTTTCTTTAAGCCCGATGTTGGGAAGTAAGTTCTTAAAAAAAAACATGAATAAATCAAAAATTGTTTTAAAATTTGAAAAATTTTTAAAAAATTTAACCCATATTTATAAAATTTCCCTCTTAAACTGGATTAAAAAAAAGAAAATAATTACATCTTTTTTAGTTGGTACTCTTGCTTTAACTATTTTTCTTTTTAATTTTGCACCAAAAGAATTGATAGCTCCGGAAGATAGAGGAGCTTTCTTTGTAATCATTAAAGCGCCACAAGGTTCTGGTTTTAACTTTACAAAAAGTAAAGCGGAAGAAATTGAAAAACTTTTGTTACCTAACGTAGGACAAGGCGAATACAGGAAGCTTATAATGAGAGTCCCAGGATTTGGAAAATCAGCAAAACAAGTTAATAGTGGTTTTATTATTGTTCTTTTAGAGCCCTGGTCCAAAAGAGACCGTCATGGAGTAAAGATTATGCGGGAGTCGTTCGGAAAAATAGGACAAGTTCCAGGCGTGCTTGCTTTTCCAATTATGCCTCAAGGAATAAGAACTGGAGGAGTAGAGAGTCCAGTTCAATTTGTGATACTTGGAAATACTTATGAAAAACTGATTAAATGGAAAGAAATCATAAAAAAAGAAGCTAGGAAAAATCCTGGTCTAACGTCTATACAAGATGATTTTGATTTAAACAAACCTCAATTAAATGTTCAAATTGATCAAAAAAAAGCAGCAGATTTGGGAGTGTCAACTGAAGATATTGGAAGAACAATTGAAACTATTTTTGGTTCTAAGAGAGTTACAAATTTTACGCAAGATGGAAAAGAATATTCTATAATACTTCAAGGTGATATAAAAGATAGACAAGAACCTGATAGTATTAGTAAAATATTTGTAAGATCAAATAATAACGGTAAACTCGTTTCAGTTTCTAATCTAGTTGAATATAGTGAAGAAGGTCAATCACCTTTTTTAGCAAGATATAATAGACAAAAAGCAGTTACAATTTCTGCCAGACTAGTAGGCGACTATTCATTAGATGAGGCATTAAAATTTTTAGTAGACAGTGTAGAAAAAAATACTCCCCAAGCTAAAATAGCTTACAAAGGTGAGAGTGAGGAATACAAAAAAACTAATACGGAATTATATATTATCTTTTCTTTGGCTTTAGTTACTGCTTATCTTGCAATGTGCGCACAATTTGAAAGCTGGAAACATCCTCTCACAATTATGTTAACTGTTCCATTAGCTATTCTTGGAGGATTGCTTGGTATATTGGTGGTGGGATCTTCCTTGAATGTTTATAGTCAAATAGCATTAATTATTTTAATAGGTCTATCAGCTAAAAATGGAATTTTAATTGTAGAATTTGCTAATCAGCTCAGAAAAGACGGAAAAAGTCTTGAAGTTGCTGTATTTGAAGCTGCTGCCATTAGGTTTAGGCCAATTTTAATGACAAGTTTGTCTACCATAATAGGTGTTTTACCTCTAGTTTTAAGTTTTGGACCTGGTGCTGCTAGCAGACTATCAGTGGGGATCACAATTTTTGCTGGAATGATTTTTTCTACTTTTTTTACACTTTATGTAATTCCAACAGTTTACACAATTGTAGGAAGAAACACTCAGAGAATTGATGCAGTAGAAATCGAACTTAACAAGCAGCTTAAAAAATAATATATTTATTTTTATCTAAATTTTTTTTACAAAAAGTTAATTGTTTTTTATATTTGTTTGCCATCTCTTTAACTGATTTAGCATAAATAATGGCTTTTTTATCTCTAGAATAATTTTTATAGTCTCCCCAACCTTTATAATAAGCCAAGTACTGTCTATAAGCATCTTTTTTGGAAATTTTGAGAATTTTCGAAGTCTTATTAATATACCATCCTATAAAATCTACGGAGTCTTTAAATCTAGCTCTAGTTGCTAATGGATTATCAGTTTCTCTCTTATATTGTTCCCATGTGCCTTTAACGGCCTGAGAGTATCCAAATGAACTCGAAGGTCTTTTAAATGGAATAATTTTAAATAATTTCTTTCTAGGGGGTTTTGCTAACCAGTTAAAATCGCTCTCTTTTTTTACGAAAGCTAATTGCATATAGATAGGGGCTCCCCATTTTTCATATGAGGCTTTAGTATGTTTATACCATAAATATCTTTCTTCAAAAATAGCGCAACTATTTTGTGTATTTTTAGGTATTGATGAGCAGCTGATTAAAAATAACGAAAATAAAGTAAGATAAAAGTTTTTATGTCGAATCACTTAAGTATTATAAGTCTTTTTATATTTTTTATAAATTACAATTATAAATATTGCTAATAATATTCCAAAGAAGTTAGCAAAAAGATCTAAATATTGAAAAGATCTTTTTGGAATAAAAATATGAGTCAATTCACAAAATATTGATATCAATAGTAAAAAAAAAATTCTTTGTTTTAAAATTTTATCTTCAGCTGAACATATAAACCCAAGAAATGATAGATAAAAAAAGGCAAAAGCATGGTTAATTGACGTTCCAATAGGGTTAGTAATTATGTCCGGTTGAATATCAAAACTTCCATATAAAAGATATCCAATCAAACTTCCTGGAAAAAAATACAATATTAGTAATACTACTAGAGATATTATGTAAAGATACTGGGTTAACTGTAAAATAGTTTTTTTCATTTTAAATTTAATATATTACATAATATCTGATATTGATCTGATATGAGCAAATTAATTTTGGTAAGGCATGGTCAAAGTACTTGGAATGCAGAAAATAGATTTACTGGATGGGTAGATGTCGATCTATCTGAAAAAGGTATTTTAGAAGCACAAAAATCTGGAAGGCTAATTAAAAATCTAAACATTAATATTGATGTTTCTTATACATCATTTTTAAAAAGAGCTATCAAGACACTTACTACTATACTTCAAGAGAATAATTTGGAACTTAAATTTAATACTTCTTGGGAGATAAACGAGAGACATTATGGATCTTTAACGGGCTTGAATAAAGAAGAAACNAAAAAAAAAATTGGTGAGGAACAATTTAAAAAATATAGAAGATCATGGGATATTCCTCCACCGCCTATAGATGAGAAGGACAAAAATCATTCTTTATTTAGCCCTCTAAATGCAAGTATACCTGTTGGTATGATACCTTTTACTGAGTCACTTAAAGATACTTATAATCGAGTGATACCTTATTATCAAAAAGAAATTGAGAAACACATAAAAGAAAATAAAAATATTTTAATATCAGCTCATGGAAATTCTCTGCGATCTCTCTGCAAATACTTATTTAAAATTTCTGATCAAATGATAAATCAATTAGAAATTCCAACAGGAAATCCTTTGATAATAGAACTTGATAACATTCTTCAAATTCAAAAATACTATTATCTTGATGAAACAAGAGCTAAAACTATTATTTTTAATCAATAGATTTTAAATTTAATAATTTATCATACATTTCTTTGGTGTTCAGGTGATAAAACTTTTGCTTACTTTCAGTGCCTGTTAAGTAATTTTTTTCAATTAGATGGTTCCAAATTTTATTCATAGAAAATATTTTATCATTTATAAAATTAAAAACGGTTTGATCTAAGATTTGAAGACCAGTAAAAATATATTCGTTGATGTTGTCTCTGCTAATAACACCATCTTGAAGATTAAAATCTCCTTTAAAGGTACTATCAAAGCTAAGACTTTTCTTAACTAACAATAAACAAGGTTTTTTCTTTTTAAAGTAAAGATCCTCTAATTTTTTCAATTCATCTCGATAAGCATCTCTCCATAAAGTATCTGGATTAATTGCTACAAAAGGTCTGATAAAAGATCTAGTAGCATGAAGTATTCCGCCCCCCGTATCAAGTAATGTATCCTGTTCATCAGAAAACATAATTTTTACTTGATAATTTTTTTTTTCAATAAAATTTTTTATTTGGTCTGGTAGGTAGTGAACATTTATAACGATCTCTTCAATGCCATGGTTGATTAACAATTTTATAGCTCTCTCTATCAAATTCTTGTTGCCTATTTGAATTAATGGTTTAGGAGTTTTTAAAGTAATAGGATGCATTCTTTTTCCTAATCCTGCTGCAAGAATTACGCCATGTTTAATTTTCATATTTAAATTTTTTTAATTTTTTAAGAAACAAATGCTTTTTAAACAATGTATTTAATTTATTAAAGATAGGATTTTTCATTCTTCTTTCAATAAGTGCCCAAGTATAGGGTAAATACTTTAGATAATTTGATTTTTTATCCCTTTTATAAAGTCGTACAAATATTCCAAGTATCTTTAAATTTCTTTGAACAGATAAAATATCAAAATCATTTTTTAAAAAAGAGTGATTTTTACTTTTAAATTTTGATTTTTGTATGTAAAAATTTAGTAAATTATCCTGCAAATGCTTAGGTATTTTAATTCTAACATCATCAATTAGTGAAGCAACATCATATAAAGGATTTCCAATTATTGCGTCTTGGCTATCAATTAGACTTAATCCTTTGTTGGTCATCATAATATTTGATGTATGAAAATCTCTGTGTGTAAAACAATTATTTTTAAAATGAAGTTTTTTGTAAACGTTGTTAAGTTCTTTCCTGAGGATTTTTTTAATTTTTTTATTTTTTAAATTTTTTGAGTTATATTTTAAATACCAATCAAAAAATAAATCTGACTCTTTATGTAAATTATGAAGAGTGTATTTAATGAATTTAATTTTTTTTCCACTGAAATAATATTGATTTTTTAATTTAATATTTTGTAGTTTAACAATTAATTGAATTAGTCTTTTATAATCTTTTACTTTATTCCTTTTTTTTTTATGTAATCGTAAAAAGATTTATCTCCTAAATCTGTAATTTCTATCATATTATCTTTGTAATAATTGTTTAATAGCTTTGGTGATGATATTTTGTGGTTATTTAAAATTTTATTTACAAGGGAATAGACAATTAAATTTTTATATTGTTCTTTATTAGCGAAAACTATTATTGAGGTTTTATTTTTTTTCTTTACCCTATAAAATTCTCTAAAAGATGCATCACCAGAAATCTTTTTTAATTTAAAATTCATTTTTAGTAATATCTTTCCATTTTCCATGTCCTACAAAACTTAATTCTCTTTCATTCTCTTTGACAGAATATTTCAAGTATAATTCTAATCTGTCTGATACGTTTATTTCAATTAATTCTGGCCATTCAATTATTTTGATTGAGTTGTTATCTTCTCTAAAAATGCCAAGCTGTTCTAGTTCTTTCTTTTTTTTTATTCTATAAAGATCATAATGCATTACTTTCAAATTTCTAATATCGTATTCGTATAATAGGTTAAAGGTAGGGCTTAAAACCTCTGTTTCTTTAATGCCTTCTTTTTTTTGTAAATAATTGATAAAATTTCTTGTAAATGTTGTTTTTCCAACTCCAATTTCTCCAATTAAAAAGATGCAATCATTACTAGATGTATTTTCTGCAATTTTATTGGAGATTGATTTAAGATGTTCTAAGGATTTAATAATCATTAGCTACTATTTTAGTAGCGATAAGTATCTGGTTTAAATGGTCCTGATGGTTTAACGCTAATGTAGTCTGCTTGTTCTTTTGACATAGTGGTTAATTTGGCTCCAACTTTTTCTAAATGAAGCATAGCTACCTTTTCATCCAAATGTTTTGGCAAAACATAAACTTTTTTTTCATATTTACTTGAATTGTTCCATAATTCAATTTGAGCAATTACTTGATTAGTAAATGATGCGCTCATTACAAAACTAGGATGTCCTGTCGCGCAACCTAAATTAACCAATCTACCTTCAGCTAATAAAATTATTCTTTTTTTACTTGGTAATTCTATCTCATGAACTTGGGGCTTAATTTCATCCCATTTATAATTCTTTAAAGCTTCAACCTGAATTTCATTATCAAAGTGACCAATGTTGCATAATATTGCTCTATCTTTCATATTTCTCATATGATCAGCTGTTACAATATCTTTGTTCCCGGTAGCAGTTACAACAATATCTGCATTTTTAATTGCTTCATCCATCAGCACAACTTCGTACCCCTCCATTGCAGCTTGTAATGCACAAATAGGGTCGGTTTCTGTAACCATAACTCTTGCTCCTGCTTGTCTTAAAGATGCTGCGCTTCCTTTTCCTACATCACCAAATCCTGCTACTATAGCAACCTTGCCAGAGAGCATGACATCAGTAGCTCTTTTAATTCCATCGACTAAACTTTCTCTACAGCCATATAAATTGTCAAATTTTGATTTTGTAACTGAGTCATTTACATTAATTGCAGGAATTAAAAGTTCCTTCTTTAACTCCATTTTTTTTAAAGCTAAAACACCTGTTGTTGTTTCTTCTGAAACTCCCTTAATATTTTTCAGTAATTCTTTATAATCCTTGTGCATTAAAGCAGTTAAATCTCCTCCATCATCTAAAATCATATTCGGTTTCCAGTCTTTTTTTCCTTCTATGGTTTGCTTAACACACCACCAATATTCATCCTCGGTTTCTCCTTTCCAAGCAAATACTGGTATCCCAGCTTTTGCGATTGCTGCTGCTGCGTGATCCTGGGTTGAAAAAATATTACAAGAAGACCATCTTACTTCAGCGCCCAAAGAAACTAAAGTTTCAATTAAAACAGCTGTTTGAATAGTCATATGAAGACAGCCTAAAATATGAGCTCCTTTTAAAGGTCTTTTATTTCCATATTCTTTTCTTAGAGCCATAAGTCCTGGCATCTCTGTTTCTGCAAGAGAAATCTCTTTTCTCCCGAAATCAGCTAATTTGATATCCTTTACTTTAAAATCTTGTGACATATTTTAGAGTTGTTTAACAAGATAAACGAATCTTATCAAGAAAGATTGCTAAATAAATTTAGGTAGCAATAATTCAACTTGAGCACCTCTTTTATTCAATCTATTAGAGGCTGAAATAGTTCCTTGATGCAATTCTACAATATTTTTAACAATATTAAGTCCTAAACCTGAGTGTTTGCCAAAGCTTTTAGGTCTATTACTATAAAATCTTTTAAATATTTTTTGGGGCGAGGTTTCAGAAAAACCTGGACCCTCATCTTTAATCAAGACAACTAAATTATTGGATGTTTCTTCTACCTCTATTTCTATTGTTTTATTGTCCTCACTAAATGAAACTGAATTATCTAATAAATTTGCTATCACTTGCTCTAACCTATTTTCAATTCCTAAAATATAATTTCCATTTTTTGATGTTATTTTTTGTTTGATATTAATCTCTATCATCTTATTTTGATTTTTTAAATCTTGCCTAAAATCTTCAGCAACACTATTAATTATTTCAATTAAATCTATTTTGCTCATTTTTTCTTTAGACCAAGTAGCTTCATCTTTAAGCATTTGAGAATAATCAGTTATCAGTCTTTCGATTCTTTCAACATCGTGATTAATAATTTTAAGTAATTTTTCACTTTCTACTTTTTTTGTAGTTTTATCTAAAAGTTCAGAGGCACTTTTAAGAGAAGCTAATGGATTTCTAATTTCATGCGCAAGGTCATTTGAAAAAGTTTCTGCTCTTGTGGTCCTTTTTTGTAATTCTTTTGTCATTTCATCGATTGACTTAGTAAGTTTTCCAATTTCATCCTCTCTTACAAAAAAATTTTTAATATCAATATTCTGATTAGACTTTTTTTTAATTGCTTCACTGAAAGAAACCAACAAACCAATTGGTTTTAATATGTATTTATTCAAAAAAAGAGAGAAAATTAGAATTACTAATGCTACAGCTAAAACTGTTCTAATTATAAAATCTTTTCTCTCTTTAACTGCATTTAGTATGTCATTGGCTTCTTCAGATACAACTATGAACCCAACATCTTTATTTCTCAATTGTACTTTACTCAAGGTGCTTACAAAAAAATTATTTTGAATATTTTCTGCTAAAGTTATTGGTTCGTTTTGATATTTAAATAGTAAAGTCTCCTTAATTAAATTGTTATTTTGTTCTTTTACTAAATTTTTAGAATTATCTTGTTCTCTTATTTCCCCGTCAATTGACTCTTCGATCACTTTGTCAGATCTAGTAAAAACATCTTGATCTAAATCTAAAATATTTGTATCTCCAATCAACTCCCCCTCGATATTAAAAAATTGAACTCTATCTAAACTTTGAAATAAAAATCTTGTTGACAAAAGAAAATTTTTTAAATCTTTTGCATTAAAATTAATATTTAGCCTTTGGAGATGATCTATAGTATTGTTAATGATTATAGAATGATTAGAAGTTCTTTCTTTAACGAGATTTGGTTGAACTGCTTTAAGATAAATTATAGTAAAAAGTCCTAGTACTGAAAATACACCTAAATTAAATAATAAGAATTTCCTTAATATAGAAGCTGATTTTTTTTGTCTCATTAGCTAACATTCCATCTATACCCACTTCCATATCTAGTTTCAATCGCAGAAAATTTTTCATCTACTCTTTTAAACTTTTTTCTTATCCTTTTTACGTGACTATCTATAGTTCTATCCTCGATTTCAGTATTTTCCTTATAAGCTATATCCATTAAATGAGCTCTTTCCTTTATTACACCTGGTCTTTTTGCTAATTCTTTTACAATTAAAAATTCAGTTGTAGTAAGCTTATCTGGTAATGCTTTTCCATTCCATTCACATTCTAGCTGAGATGGATCTAATTTTAATTTTCCGTGACTAATTATATTTTTAGTATCATCCACAGTGTTACTTTTTTTTCTTAATTGGACCCTTATCCTTTCAATCAATACTTTTGTTGAAAAACCTCCTGATTTTTTTACAAAGTCATCAGCTCCTAGCTTCAAACCAAGTAACTCATCGACTTCTTCATCCTTTGATGTCAAAAAAATTATGGGTATAGACATTTTTTTTCTTAATTTTTTTAATAATTCTTCACCATCCATTCTGGGCATTTTGATATCTACAACAGCTAAATCTGGAGGATTTCTAGTCAATCCAATTAGCGCTGTCTCTCCATCAATATAAGTTTGAACCGCAAATCCCTCTCTCTCAAGAGCAATACTTATACCGGTTAAAATATTTCTATCATCATCAACTAAAGCAATTGTTTGTGTCATAAATTCATTTTCAAAATTATAATGTCAAAATTTAGGCGCCTAATGAGCCTCTCCCCAATTGTTGCCCGTATTAATACTCACTTCTAATGGTATCGAAAAAATATGATGATCAGAACTCGAAACTGAAACCATTGCATCTTTTATAATTTTTTTTACTGAAGTTTCATCTTTTTTTAAACATTCAAAAATTAATTCATCGTGAATTTGGAGTAACATCTTTGCATTTTGGCTTTCCTCTAAAAGTTTATCTATTTTGATCATAGCTAAACGAATAATATCTGCTGCTGATCCTTGGATGGGTGCGTTAATTGCTGCTCGTTCTTGAAAGCTTCTTACACTAAAATTTTTGTCGTTAATACCTCTTAGGTGTATTCTTCTACCAAAAATATTAGTAACGTAACCTTTTTTTCTGCAAGTTTTAACAGTTGCTTTCATATAATCTCTTATTTCTGGAAATTTCTTAAAGTATGAATTTATAAAATCAAGCGCTTCTTGATTTGATACTGAAATTTGTTTTGCAAGTCCATATTGTGTAATTCCATAAATTATCCCAAAATTAATTGCTTTTGCTTTACGTCTAAAATCGTCAGTAACTTTGTTAATTGGAACATCAAATACTTGACTAGCGGTTAGCGCGTGGATGTCTTGATTGTTTTTAAAAGCTTTTTTTAATTCCTTCACATCAGCTATATCTGCGAGTATTCTCATTTCAATTTGGTTATAATCGGCAGAAATAAGTATCTTGTCTTTATCTGATATAAATGCTTTTCTTATTTCTTTGCCATCTGGTGTTTTAATTGGAATATTTTGTAAATTGGGGTCGCTTGAAGCCAATCTTCCTGTGTTGGTAGCTGCTAGTAAGAAAGAAGTATGAACTCTTTTAGTTTTTTTATTAATATGCTCTTGTAGAGCATCTGTATAGGTGCTCTTCAATTTTGAAACTTGTCTCCATTCTAATACTAGGCTTGGAAATTTATGCCCTGTTAAGGCTAAATCTTCCAATACTTTCGCACTTGTAGCTAGACTTCCTTTTTTTGTTTTCTTAAGTTTTGCAATTTTAAGCTCATTATAGATTATTTCTCCTAATTGTTTTGGAGATCCAATATTAAAATTTTTACCGGAGACCTGATAAATTTTTTTTTTCAATTTTTATTAAACGATCTTCGAATTTTTTTGAAAGTTTCTTAAGATAAGAGTCATCTACCTTAATACCATTAGTTTCTAGCTTAGATAATATTGAAATCATCGGCTTTTCGAATACCTCATATATTTTCTCTAACTTTTCTTCTACCAATCTATCTGATAAAATTTCATATAACCTTAAAGTTATATCTGCATCTTCAGCCGCGTATTCCGTAGCAGCTTTTAAATCAACTTCTGAAAAATTTAATTGTTTTTTTCCAGTTCCAACCAAATCTTTGTAAGTAATAGTCTTATGTCCTAAATGCAGTTCGGCTAAGGTATCCATATTATGGCGATTATTTCCAGCATCCAATGTGTAAGACAATAACATTGTATCATCGACGGGATAAAGCGTAACACCGTTATTTTGAAAAATTATAAAATCGTATTTTATATTTTGGCCAACTTTTTTAATACTAGGATCCTCTAAAATTACTTTTAGTTTTTTTAAAACTAATTCTTTTTTAAGACCTTTAACGTTCTTATGATCAAGTGGAATGTAGTATGCAATATTAGCTGCATAACTTATTGAGATACCCACTAAGTTTGCTTCATGGGGGTTTAATGAAGAAGTTTCTGTATCAACCGCTATAACTGTTTTTTCATTTAGTTCTTTAATCAATTGAACTAGATCTTTTTCTTTTAAAATACTTTTATACGATTTTGTATTTATTTTAGATATCTTTTTTGATGGAGTCTGGTTTTTATAATTTTGATTATCTGGCTCCCCATAAAAACTAATTACTTGACTTAAAAGTCTATTAAACTCCATTTCTCTTAAAAATTCGTAAAGTTTATTTTTACTTATATCTTTTATGAGAAACTCATTAGGATCATTTTTTACTGGAACATCATTTTTTAAAGTGACAAGTTGTTTGCTCAGAATAGCTTTATCTTTGTTCAAAAGAAGTGTTTCTCTTCTTTTGTTTTGAGGAATTTCTGAAGCTTTGTTTAAAAGGTTTTCTAAATTTTTGTACTTGTTTATCAATTCAGCTGCAGTTTTTATTCCGATACCTGGAACACCAGGGACATTATCTGAGCTATCTCCTGCTAGAGATTGAACATCAATAACTTGACTAGGTTTTACTCCAAATTTTTCTAAAACTTCTTTTTCACCAATAACTCTGCTTTTCATTGGATCATAAAGTCTGATATTTTTTGAAACTAATTGCATTAAATCTTTGTCAGACGATATAACAGTAACTTTTGCTCCAGCTTCATTAATTTTTTTTGCGTAAGTTGCTATTAAATCATCAGCTTCATAATTTAAAAGTTCAATTGATGGCAAATTGAAAGCTTCTACAGACTTTCTGATATATTCAAACTGGGGTGCTAAATCTTCTGGCGCTTCTGTTCTGTTAGCTTTATATTCACTATAAATTTCATTCCTAAAATTTTTTCTTGCTGAGTCAAATATAACCGCAAAGTGTGTAGGTTTATGTTTAGAGTCGTCTGATCTCGCATCTTCTAAAAGCTTAAATAACATCGAACAAAAACCGCTTACAGCTCCGGTAGGCAGACCATCGCTCTTTCTAGATAAAGGAGGAAGAGCGTAGTAAGCTCTAAAAATATAACCTGATCCATCTACAAGATAATAATGGTCTGTTTTTTTTATTGAACTCATATATATATATTACAGTAAAATTTTACCTTAATTTAATTAAACTATGAATAAATTTGCTCTAACTGTTGAAAATCTTACAAAGGTTTACCTTGATTCTAAAAGCAAAAAAGAAAATACCGCACTCAATAATTTAAATTTTCAGGTGCATCAGGGTGAAGTTTTTGGCTTATTGGGTCCGAATGGAGCTGGCAAAACCTCCTTTCTTAATATTCTAGGTGGAACTGTCTCAAAAACTAAAGGCCACATTAATGTCTGGGGTTTTGATATTGATAAAAATCCTAGACAAGTAAAAGCCTCAATTGGAATAGTTCCACAAGAAGTCAACCTTGATGCCTTCTTTAGTCCTAAAAAGCTATTAGAGCTACAAGCAGGATTATATGGAGTCATTGAGAAAGATAGAATTACAGAACTCATATTAAAAATGGTAGCTTTAGAGGACAAAGCTAACGCTTATTCAAGAAGTTTATCAGGAGGAATGAAAAGAAGATTGCTAATTGCAAAAGCAATGGTTCATCAACCTCCTATCCTTGTGCTTGATGAACCTACTGCTGGAGTAGATGTAGAATTAAGAAACAATCTTTGGAATAATGTAAAAGAATTAAATAAAGAAGGAGTTACAATTATATTAACAACACATTACTTATCTGAGGCACAGGAAATGTGTGATCGTATCGCAATTTTAGATAAAGGAAACTTAGTTGCTCTAGATACAACGCAAAAACTTTTAGATAGAATTAAAACTAAAAAGATTAATTTAAGAGTTAAAAATTTAGATAAAAAAAAAGATTTAAAGATGAAGGGAATTCAGTTTACTATTAATTCAAAAGACTCGATTTCAATTACTTATGAAAAAAATTCTCACGATTTTGGAGGAATTATTAATTATTTTGACGAAAATAACATAGAAATATTAGATATTGTGACTGAAGATGCTGATTTAGAGGATGTATTTGTACAGTTAACAAATAAGTAGATTTAATCTTAAAACAAAGATAAATATATGCCTATGGAATTTGTAAATAAAATAAATAGTTTGAAAGTAATCAAATATCTACTTACTATTTTTTTTGGCACTATAGTACTAGCAATATCTTCAAAAGTTAAAATACCTTTTTACCCTGTGCCTATGACAATGCAAACTCTTGTAGTCTTATTAATTGGAATTGGGTTCGGTTGGAAGATAGGTTTAGGTACAGTCTCACTATACTTACTTGAAGGTATAATCGGTTTGCCTGTCTTTGCTGGTACTCCTGAAAAAGGGGTTGGTTTAATTTATTTCACTGGTCCCACTATGGGATACTTAATCGGTTTTTTAATTACTGTTTTTTTAGTAGGTAAATTTAATTATACAAATTTAATCAGTACTTTGTTTAAGATAACTTTTGCAACAAGTTTCATCTATATCTTTGGAATTATGTGGCTAGGTATGTTAATAGGTTGGGATAAACCAGTGTTTAAACTTGGAGTCCTACCATTTATATCAGCAGAAGTATTTAAAATAATTATTGCAAGTTTAGTCGCTACTAAAATTGCAAAATTTCGAAATCTATTTTAATTTATCTTGGCGATCTTTTAGATAAAATTCTTTGCAAAGTTCTTCTATGCATTTTAAGTCTTCTTGCTGTTTCAGAGACATTTCTATTACATAATTCAAAAACTCTGTGGATATGTTCCCACTTCACACGGTCAGCTGACATGGGGTTTTCAGGAGGTTTTGCTTTCGACTCTGGTGAAGCTAGTAAGGCTGCTTCCACTGCATCAGCATCTACTGGTTTAGCTATATAGTCTATAGCTCCGGCTTTAACAGCAGCAACTGCGGTAGGCAAATTCCCGTATCCCGTTAACATGACGATTCTGCTATCTTTTTTGTTTTTAGAAATCACTTTTACTACGTCCAAACCATTTCCGTCTTCCAACCTAAGGTCGATAACAGCAAAACTTGGAGGTGTATTTTCGGCAATCTTGATGCCTTCAGATACAGTTTTAGCCTCTTTTACTGTAAAACCCTTCTTTTCCATGGCTCTTGAGAGCCTTCCTCTTAAAGGATCGTCATCATCGACTATAAGCAAGGTCTTGCCTGAAAAATCAGTTAGTTTCAGCTGCTCAGGATAATTTTTTTGTGATCTCATGCGTTTTATATAGTCATGCAAACCAAAATTTCAACGGGCAAAAGCGCTCTTTTTTTCTTTACATAAAGTCCAAAAATACCTTATATGCAACTTAATAAGGTTTTTTTTATTTAAAATTTTTTAAAAACCTTTTGTGTAAATTAACGAGGGACACATGAAATGCGAAAATTTAAAGACGTTAACGAATTAGTTAATGAACTAAAACCAGATTATCCCGTATATTGCATACGGCCAGATTCGATAAAAAAATCTACAAAATTTTTCAAAGAAAACTTTCCAGGAAAAGTCCTTTACGCGGTCAAAACAAATCCGAATGAAAAGGTATTGAAACAAATTATCTCAAATGGGATAGAAGACTTTGACGTAGCCTCTTTAAATGAGATTAAATTAATTAAAAAAATTAAAGAAGATGCTAATTTATATTTTATGCATACAGTAAAAAGTAAAGAAAGCATTTCATCGGCATATTTTGATTACGAAGTTAAAAATTTTGCTTTGGACAACAAAGATGAATTAAGAAAAATTCTTAGCGCTACAAATCAAGCTAAAGATTTAAATTTATTCGTAAGAATTGCTATCTCTAATGAACATGCTGAAATTGATTTGTCTAGAAAATTTGGAGCTCTTCCATCTGAGGCAATTGGCCTTATAAGACTTTGTAAAGAACATTCAAAAAAGCTTGGACTCAGTTTTCATGTTGGCTCTCAATGTATGCATAAAATTTCTTATTCGAAAGGTATATCGGAAATCGGTAACTTAATAAAAAAGACAAAAATTATTCCGGATATAATAAATGTAGGAGGAGGTTTTCCTTCGGTTTACCCTGATCTTAATCCAGAACCATTGAAGAATTATTTAGACGAAATTAAAAAATCATTTAAAAATCTTAAACTTTCAAAACTCCCAGCAATTATTTGTGAGCCGGGAAGAGCTTTAGTTGCAGAAAGTGGTTCAACAATAGTTAAGATACTTTTAAGAAAGAAAAATAATCTTTATATAAACGACGGAACTTATGGATCTTTGTTTGATGCTGGAGTTCCAAATTTTATTTTACCTACTAAAATGATTTCTAATAGCAAAATCCGTTCCAAAAAACTTACTTCATTTAGTTTTTTTGGACCAACGTGTGATAGTCTTGATTATATGAAAGGTCCTTTTTTATTACCCAATAATATTAAAGAAGGAGACTATATAGAATTAGGCCAATTAGGAGCTTACGGATTAACCTTTAGAACAAAATTTAATGGTTTTTATTCAAACGAAATATTTGAATTGAGTGACAAACCAATAATGTCGTTGTATGATGATTCAAGTAAATTTGATTACTTGGTTGCTTAATGACAAAAAATAATAGTCCTAAAATCGGACATAACAAAAAATCATTTTTAAATAAACCAGTCGAACATATTGACATAACCTCTTTTGATGCAAGAAAAATAATCGAGAGTATGAGCAAAATGTCGTTTTCATCTAGAGATACGGCTTCTGCAGCAAATATTTTTAATGAAATGATTAAAGATGATAAATGTTCAATATTTTTGACAATCGCAGGATCTACATCAGCCGGTGGGTGTATGAAACTTTATTCTGATCTAATTAAGTTTAATATGGTGGATGCAGTAATAGCTACTGGGGCTACTATTGTAGATATGGATTTTTTTGAGGCTTTAGGCTTTAGACACTACCAAGGATCTCAATTCCAAGACGATACGGAGTTGAGAAAAAATTATATCGATAGAATTTACGATACATATATTGATGAAGAGGAACTTCAAGCTTGTGATCAGGCTATTTGCGATGTAGCTAATTCTCTTAAACCTAAAGCATACACTTCTAGAGAGTTTATTCGAGAATTAGGTAAATTTTTAAAGACAAATGCGAAAAAAAGGGGGTCTTTAATTGAAACAGCTTATGAAAATAATGTTCCAATTTTTTGTCCTGCTTTTACCGATAGTTCTGCTGGCTTTGGTCTTGTTATGCATCAAGAACAAAATCCTGATAAACATTTAACGATAGACTCAATTAGAGAGCTAAGAGAATTAACAGAAATTAAAATAAAGTCTAAACAATCTGGCTTATTAATGGTTGGTGGAGGGGTGCCTAAAAATTTTGTTCAAGATACTGTCGTTTGTGCTGACCTAATAGGTAAGCAAGTTGATATGCATAAATATGCAATTCAGATTACTGTAGCAGATACTAGAGATGGAGCGTGTAGTAGCTCAACATTAAAAGAAGCTAGCTCTTGGGGAAAAGTAGATATCGCAAAGGAGCAAATGGTTTTTGCTGAAGCGACAAGTGTTTTGCCTTTAATTGCAAGTGACGCTTATCATCGTCAAAATTGGAAGAATAGAAAAAAAAGAAATTTTTCTCAAATATTTAAATCTTAAATGAATTATTTAAGCCAAAAAAAAGGTTTTCTTGGTTATGATGCAAATTATAAAATTGAAAACAAAGTAGTAGTAATTCCCTTTGGTTTAGAAAAAACTGTTAGTTATGGTGGAGGAACTAAAAATGGACCTAAAGAAATAATTAATGCTTCTCATCAAGTTGAGCTATTTGATGAAGAACTAAATAAAGAACCATATAAAGAAATTGGAATTAAAACTATCAAACCATTTACTATAAAAAAAACAATTAGTTCTGCGTTAGATCAACTAGCTAAGATTAATGAAAAAGTAATTTCTAAGAAAAAATTTCCACTAGTTTTTGGTGGAGAGCATTCTATTACTCCAGGAGCTATCAAACCTTTTGTTAAAAAATTTGATCAAATAACTATTCTACATTTTGATGCACATGCAGATTTAAGAGAAAGTTATAATGGAGAAAAATTTTCTCATGCGTCTGCAATTAAAAGATGTTTGGATTACGATAATGTTAAAGTTGTATCTTTTGGTATAAGAAATCTATCACAAGAAGAAATGAAATATTATGAAAAAAATAGAGATAGGATTGAAATTTTCTGGAGTAAAGATAAAAACACATGGGATTTGAATAAACTAGAAAAATTTTTTAATGGTAAAAATGTTTATATAACTTTTGATGTAGATAGTTTTGACTCAAGTATAATGCCTGCTACAGGCACACCAGAACCTGGTGGGTTATTGTGGGATGAGGTTTTGCCAATAATTAAAAAAGTTTGCCAGATGAGTAATATAGTGGGTGCAGATATAAATGAATTAGCTCCAATAAAAAATTTTAACTCGTACAATTTTTTAGTAGCAAAGTTAGCCTATAAAATTTTATCTTATACTTTTGAATTTAAGAATTAAATTTTAAATCTTTGGTGTTCCAGCTAATAATTACTGAGGCACCCTTTAATTTTATATCTCTAGTAAAACTCAAATTCGCTAACTGTCTTTCTAAAAGAGTTTTACCTAGAAAAGTACCTAATCCTGTTCCTGAATTAGAGCTGACTTGATTTGATTTAGATCTTATATATGGCTCACCTATTATTTCTATAACATCTTTTGGAAATCCAGGTCCATCATCATTTATCTTGATCTGTATAGTCTTATCATCACTTATTAAAATAATTTCCACTCGACTTTTAGAAAATTTAACTGAATTACCAATAAAGTTTCTAAGTCCATAGATTAACTCTGGTGTTCTTTGAAAATTAAAATTACTTTTGTTATCTTTTGTAACTAAATTAATTTCTTTAGAAGAAGTTTCTTTAAAAGATTCAAGTATTTCATTTAATAAATCCTCTAAATTGGTTTTACTTAAAAATTTATCATCCTTTATTTGTTTTTTTGATATTTTCTTAAGTATCTCGCCACATCTCTTTGATTGGCTTACTAACAAATCAATGTCTTTTGAAAATTCTTTATTATTTCCCAATTCTTTTTTAAGTTCAGTAGCAACAACACTGATAGTTGCGAGTGGAGTTCCCAATGAATGTGCCGCTGCTGCAGCTTGACCGCCTAAAGACTCTAATTCATATTCTTTAGCTATAACTTGTTGTAATTTACTGACGGCATCAGATCGTCTTTTACTTTCTCCGGAGAATCTTATGCCGAAATAACTCAAAAATACTAAACCAATAATAATAGCAATTAAATAACCAGTTAAGTATAAAGAAGGGAAAGAGCTGATTTCATCATGTATGCCTGGCAGAGGATAATGAAAAATTGTCAGCATAAATAAAAAAAGTAAAGTAAATATTCCTAAAATCATTGTTGTTCCCATACTTAAAAAAGTTGAAGAGACTATCGTGGGAATGATAATCAGTATAGAAAATGGATTATAAATACCCCCTGTTAAATACAAAAGACTGCTTAACTGGAGTAAATCATAAAAGAGATAAGTAGCAGCATGGAAGTCTTTTAATAGTGTCGTTTTAATTTTAAGTTGTAAATATAAATTTGTTATTAGACCAAAAATAAGTATGGAATATGCAAATTTTATTGGTAAATTTAAATCAAGATAGAAATGTACTAAAGTTATTGCTAGAAATTGACCGATTATAGCTATCCATCTTAAATAAATAAGAGTTTTTTTATCTAAATTGAGGTTTTCTCTTAGCCTAAAAAGAGTAGAAAAATTCATATTAATCTAAGTTTAAATATCTAGATTTGCTACGTCCAAAGCGTTACTTGTGATAAAGTCTTTTCTTGGAGCAACCTCGTCTCCCATCAAAATCTTTATCATTTTTTGATCCTCTTTAGATTTTTCCTTTGTGCCTTTTGTATATTGAACTCTTAACATTGTTCTATTGTCTGGATTTAATGTTGTTTGCCACAACTCTTCAGGATTCATTTCGCCTAATCCTTTAAATCTTTGAATCGACATTTTTTCTCTTTGCTCTTGCATAAACTTATTATATTCTTTGGATCCTTTTTTTAATTTTTTACTTGGCCCATCTGAGGCTTTGAGAATATATTCTTCAAGTGCTTTTTCATCTTTAATATAGACACTCTTGTTTGATTTAGTAACTTTAAATAAAGGTGGCTGAGCTAAATAAATATGACCATTTTCAATCAATTGATTGAAAGGATAGTTATTAAAAAAAGTAAGCAACAGAGTTCTTATATGAGATCCATCGACATCAGCATCAGTCATAATTACTATTTTATCATATCTTAAATTTTCTATATTAAAATCTTTTGAGCCAGTGCCTAAGGCATTTATTAAGGTAACAATTTCATTAGACGACATCATTTTTGATAAAGCTTTAGTGGTGTGATCGTCACCATTAGATTTACCATTTACAAAAGTATTTAAAATTTTACCTCTTAAAGGAAGAACTGCTTGAAACTCACGTACTCTTCCTTGTTTAGCTGAACCTCCAGCAGAGTCACCTTCTACAATAAATAATTCCGTGCCTTCTCTTTTTTGTATTTGGCAGTCTGCTAATTTACCTGGCAGTCCTGAAAGCTCAAAAGTTCCCTTTCGTCTTACGCTATCTCTGGCTTTTCTAGCTACGTCTCTAGCCATAGCTGCTTGAGTTATTTTTTCTAAAACAACTTTCGCTACTGAAGGATTTTGATCAAACCAAGTTGAAACTTTATCGTTAATTATACTTTCTACAATTAATCTTATTTCGGAGGAAACAAGCTTATCTTTAGTTTGAGAAGAAAACTTAGGATCTTGCATTTTAATAGACAATACTGCAGTTAGACCCTCTTTTATATCTTCTCCAGATAAGTTAACTTTATTTTTTTTATTATTTCTATCATTAAAGTATTTGTTAATTACCCTTGTAAGAGCACTTCTAAAGCCTAATAAATGCGTACCTCCATCCTTTTGGGGAATATTATTTGTAAAAGGAAGAACTTCTTCAGAATATCCTGCATTCCATTCAAAAGAACATTCAACTACTACATTGTTTTTTGATGAAGTCACATAAACTGGTTTCTTAAAAACTTCTTTTTCATTTTTATTAACAAGAATCGGTTTTTTTATATTTATATGTTTTACGAATTCTAAAATACCTCCATCGTACTTGTGCAAGAATTCTTTTTCTTTTTTTAGAGTTTGATCAATTAGTTTTATACAAACACCTTTATTTAAAAAAGCTAATTCCCTTATTCTTTTATCCAAAATAGATGAGCTAAACTCTAAGGACGAAAACACATCTTTTGAGGGCAAAAATTTTATTTTTGTACCAGTTTTCTTAGTTTTGCCTACTTGTTTTAAAGGCTTAACAGTGTTTCCATCTTCAAAACTGACAAAATATTCTTTACCATCTCTATAAATATTTAACTCTAATTTTTCTGAAAGTGCATTCACAACAGAAACTCCAACACCATGCAAACCTCCTGAAACTTTATATGAATCATGATCAAATTTTCCACCTGCATGCAATTGGGTCATAATCACTTCAGCAGCCGACATTTTTTCACTTTTGTGCATATCTACTGGTATGCCTCTGCCATCATCCTCTACGGTAACAGTATTATCTTTGTTCATGGTGACAAAAATATTTTTACAATGACCCGCTAATGCTTCGTCGATTGCATTATCGATTACTTCAAACACCATATGATGCAATCCAGATCCATCATCGGTATCACCAATATACATCCCTGGCCTTTTTCTTACAGCATCTAAGCCTTTTAAGACTTTTATAGAGTCAGCACTATAATTTGGTTTCGATTTTACAACAGAATTTTTTGACATTGTTTAATTTTAGGTAGTTAACTATATCATTTTTTTACATTAATATAAAACTCGATGTTTACTTTGTAGCTTAGAATGATTACATATCAATGCTTTTAGCTTCAAATAAAAAAAAAAATAATTTTTTTAATATTTAGATTTTCATTGGCATTATAACGTAATAACTGTTTTTATCCGAAGTATCTTCTATTAATACAGGTGATACAGAGTCCTTTAGATTCATTTTTAAATTTTTATCTTCAATTTCAGAAGCTATATCTATTAAGTATTTTGAATTAAAACTAATATTTAAATTATCTGAATTAAAGCTTGCTTTGATAACTTCATTTCCCTCGCCAGAATTGGCACTATTTACTGAAAGTTGAATGCTCTCTTTGCTAATTGCTAATTTTAATCCTTCTTTTCTATCTAATGATACGCTGGCTACTCTCTCAATTGAATTTATAAGATCTTTTGATGTAACAACTAATGCTTTCTTATTATTTGAAGGAACTACTTTTTTATAATCAGGAAATTTTCCATCAATAACTTTTGAGATTAGTTTCATTTTTCCTATAGAAAATTTAACTTTGTTTTCGCTAGTTTCTAAAGATAGTTTATCACTTGTTTCAGTTAACAAAGAGCAAAGTTGAAAAACTGTCTTTCTAGGCAATATAAAAGACGTAAAATTATCAGTGCTTTCAATCTCGATACTGCTTGACGACAATCTATGACTATCTGTTGCAACTCCAGTTAGGAAATTTCTGCCGTGTGCTTCTGTTAAGTGTAAAAAAATCCCATTAAGGTAATGCCTGGTATCATCATTGGAAATTGAAATTTTAGTTTTATTTAAAAGATTTAAAAATTTCGAACTATTAAACTTTATTTCACTCCCTTCGAATTCATCAGAAAATGTTGGAAAATTATCAGTTGGTAAACATAATAAATTAAAATCTGCATTTTCACTTTTTAAACTTAGTTTATTCTCTGATTTTAAATTAAAATTTAATTCGGAGCCTGAAGAAATTTTTCTTAATATGTCATACAAAATTGCCGCTGACGTAGTTGTGCTGCCTTCTTTAATGACTTTCATTACCTCAATTTCATCATAAAAAATAATATCTAAATCTGTAGCAACTAAAGAAAGTTTATTTTCTTTAAGTTGTAATAAAACATTAGATAATATTGGTAATGTATTTTTTTTTTCTACGACTCCTTGAACGAAATTTAAAGATTTAAGTAAAACATCTCTTTTAACTATAAATTGCATTTTAATTATTCTTGCAAAAGATTTTTTATTTGATTTATATTTTTTTTCATCTCGTCATCCTGCTCAGATAATCTGGATATTGTTTTAACTGCATGAATAACAGTAGTGTGGTCTCTATTTGCAAATCTTCTTCCTATTTCAGGTAAAGATCTGGTCGTCATTTTTTTTGCCAAATACATTGCTAGTTGTCTAGGTCTAGCGAGAGGTCGAGAACGTCTTTGAGAAAGCATTTCACTTAAAGGAATATTAAAGTAGTTTGAAACCACGTTTTGAATTTTGTCAACTGTTATTACTTTTATTTGACTAAACACGTCTTTCAAAATATTTCTACAATCACTTACAGTAAGATTTTTGTTGTGCACTCTACTAAATGCTACCACTCTATTTAAAATTCCAATTAACTCTCTGATACTAGTTTTGCTCTCGTTTGCTATGTAGTTTATCACCTCGTCACTTAAATTTATAGCTTCCTTAAATTGATTTTGCATTTCAATAATTTTTTGTTTTATTATTTTTATTTTTAAATCAAGATCAGGAGCCTCGATATCAACCACTAACCCTCCAGCTAGTCTTGATTTAATTCTTTCTTGAACTCTATCTAATTTTGTAGGGTTTCTATCCGCTGAAATGATTATTTGAGATCCTTTGTCAATTAAGCTGTTAAAAGTATGAAAAAATTCTTCCTGTAAACTCTCTTTACCTCTTATAAATTGTATATCGTCTATTATAAAAACAGAAGATTTTCTAAAAAAGTCTTTAAAATTAACCATATCATTTTTTTTAATAGATTTTATAAAGTGATACATAAATCTCTCTGCAGATATAAACATGACATTATTTTCTGGCTGCAATTTTAGTCCTATAGCATTTAATAAGTGCGTCTTTCCTAGTCCAACTCCGCCACATATATAAAGCGGATTATATCTTGATATATGTTCGCATACCTTCTTCGAATAAGATAATGCTACATCATTGCTTTTTCCTTGAATGAAATTATCAAAATTCAAATTATTATTTAATCTATTATAATTAAGGATAGAATCTTTAATTTCTGAAACCTTGTTAATTTCTTCAACTTTATTATCAAGGTTAATTTTATTGTCTTCTACAATTTTAAACTCAATCCTATTTAGACTGGGTTTAAAGTTTTTAACTTGTTCTAAAATTTTATCTAAATATCTTGATACTATCCAATCTCTAAAAAATCTTGTTGGGACACTTAAAACTATATAATCATTGAATTCTTTAACTAGAGAAATTTTTTCTAGCCAACTCGAATAAATTTCGTTCCCAAAAGATTTCTTAAAAGATGTTTGAATCTCTATCCAATCTAAAGTATTTTCTTCCTCAGAAGTGTAAATATTTTGTTTTTTAATATTATTTTTATCCATGAAATTATTTTTTGAAGAAGTTCCTTTAAACTATCTTTTTTAAATTAAAGCAAGTGTCTGCAGGTTGTAATTAAAAAAAAACCTAAGTCGGTTGTACAGTTAACGTGCAGATAGAATCTTTTAAATTTTTTTTTGAATTTTTTTAGGAATACTATATTTGGTTTTAAAATTTTTAAAATTAATAGTTTAAAAAAAAATCAACTTGGAATTGTTTATTTAATTACTAATTTTTTAGAAATTTTAGATATTTTCCTTGATGCAGTTCTTTTATTTACAACGCCTGATTTAGCAACCTGCATTAGAACTGATTGGAATTTTGAAAAATATTTTTTTGCTTCAGCTTTATCTTTCTTCTTAATTAGATTTTCCATTTTCTTTATAGAATTTTTGTATTTACTTTTTCTTATCCTATTAAATTGGGTTTGTTTTTTAACCCTTCTGACTCTTCTAATTGCTGATTTTGTATTAGGCATAATTTGTACTTGTATATATCTCAGTATTCTTGTGGTCAACTTTATTATTTTTGACATTTTGAGCAAAAGAAACTTGCCCTGTTATCAATAGTAATTTTTTTTATTACTGCATTACAATCAATATTTGGACAATTATAACCTTTTTTTCCATAAACATTAAAATGTTGCTGAAAGTTTCCTTTTTTTCCTGCACTACTTAAAAAGTTTTTAATTGATGATCCTCCAAATTCTATAGCTTTTTTAAGTATTTTTTTTGTATTTATTATTATTTTATTAATTTCTTGATTATTTAACTTATCTATTTTTCTTTTTGGTGTAATTTTGCTTAAAAAAAGAATTTCATTTACATAAATATTACCTAACCCAGAAACAAATTTTTGATCCATCAATAAATTTTTAATTGTCCTTCTTCTTTTAATTATGTAATTTTTAAAATAATGAAAATTAAAGTTTTTTTTTAAAGGTTCTGGGCCTAATAACTTTAAATGGAAGTTTGTATTTAAATCTTTAGTTAAAACAACTTTTATAAAACCGAATTTTCTAATGTCGTTATAAATTAGTTTTAAATTATTATTAAAAAAAAAGATAAGTCTATTATGTTTTTTTAAATAGTCTTCTTCCTCATAATAAAAGCTTAGTTTTTTCCTTTTTAGATTTTTATTTAAAATAAAAAATTTTCCCGTCATACCTAAATGAATGATAATTGAAATATTTCTAGTCAAAAAAAATAATAAGTATTTTGATCTTCTTTTAATCCTTAAAATTTTCTGGTTAATAATTTTATTAATGTCTCGTTTTTTAACTTCATATCTCAAATTCCCATCGTTTACCTGAACCTTTTTTATGATCAAATTATTAATCTGACTTTCTAGAGACTTTTTAACAACTTCAACTTCTGGTAATTCTGGCATATAATTTAATAATGAAAAACACTATTCAAGATAAAACCAAACTAGTCAATTCTGTATTTTCAAAAGTTTATAAAAAATATGACTTAATGAATGATATAATGTCATTCGGTTCACATAGAATTTGGAAAAACAAATTTTTAGATTGGATGAACCCTCAATTAAATAATACTCTTATAGATGTAGCTTCAGGCACTGGCGATATTGCTAAACTCTTTTCTAAGAAAACAAAAAATAATTCTCAAATTACCTGCGTAGAACCAAATAAAGAAATGTACTCCATAGGGAAAAATAATTTAAAAAATTTTGATAATATTAAGTGGTATAGAGCTTCTGCGGAAAATCTACCTTTCAAAGAAAATACTTTTGATTTTTATACTATAAGTTATGGTATCAGAAATGTTTCCAATATAAATCAAGCTTTAAAAGAAGCTTTAAGAGTTTTAAAACCAGGAGGAAGATTTATGTGTTTGGAGTTTTCAAAAGTTGATAATGAGATTTTAAATAAAATTTATCAAAAATATTCAAAAATTATTCCTTCACTAGGAAAATATATAGTTGGGACATCTGATCCTTACGAATATTTAATCAAAAGCATTAACGAATTTTACTCTCAGGAGGAGTTTTTTGATGTAATTTATAAAAGTGGTTTTTCTCAGGTTGAATTTAGAAATCTTTCTAACGGTATTTCAGCTATACATTCTGGATGGAAAATATAAATGTTAAATAGAGTTTTTCAATTATTTAAGATTGCTAGAAAAGTATCAACATCTGGGGCAATAGATACGGTTAATCAAATTTATAATTTGCCAACCTTTATTAATGTTTTTTTTAGTATTATTTCCATTGGTACTTCAAAAACAAATTTGGATAATCTCAAGAAACCTGGAGATAAACTTTGTGTGGCTCTAGAAGGAATGGGTACAACTTTTATCAAACTTGGACAATTTCTTGCCACTAGACCAGATATAATTGGAGAAGAGTTAGCTAAAAGTCTTGAAAAATTGCAAGACAAACTTCCAGCTTTCGATACTTATCAAGCTAAAAAAATTATAAAAAAAGAAGTTGGAGACTCTCAATATAACAATATTTTAGAATTAAGTGATCCAATTGCGGCTGCATCTATTGCCCAAGTTCATATTGCTAAAATCAAAGAGGAGAATCAAAATAAAACAGTAGCTATTAAAATCCTTAGGCCAAATATTGAAAAAATGTTCAACGAGGAACTAGATGCTCTAATGTTATTTGCTTATATCGTTGAAAAAACTTCGTCCAAGGCTAAGAGACTTAAATTGGTAGAAGTAGTTCATTTATTGCGTGAAATTACCAATATAGAGATGGATTTACGTTTTGAGGCAGCAGCAGCAAATGAATTATATGAAAATACAATTAATGATAAGGGGTTTAATGTTCCTAAAATCTATTGGAATTTTACTTCAAAAAGGATTTTAACTTTGGACAAAGTTGAAGGTGTGTCGATAAGAGAACATGATAAAATTAAAGAATTTGGAATTGATTTAAAAGCCTTAGCAGAAAATTTAATACAACATTTTTTAAAGCAGGCAGTAAGAGATGGCTTCTTTCATGGAGACATGCACCAAGGAAATTTATTTGTTGATAAACATGGAAATATAATTCCTGTGGATTTTGGCATTATGGGAAGGTTAGATAAATTAAACAGAAAATTTTTAGCTGAAATTCTCTATGGATTTATTCAAAGAGATTATGTCAAAGTTGCAGAAGTTCATTTTCAAGCAGGTCTTGTACCACAAAGTGCCTCTAAAGAGGAATTTGCTCAAGCATTAAGATCTGTAGGAGAGCCTATTTTTGGCCAATCAATAAAAGATATATCGGGTGGAAATTTATTAGCCCAATTATTTGAAATCACAGAGAAGTTTAATATGCCAACTCAAACACCTTTATTGATTTTGCAAAAGACGATGGTTGTTGTAGAGGGTGTGGCGAGAAAATTATATCCTGACACTAATATTTGGAATGTTTCAAGACCTGTTCTGGAGGATTGGTTAAAAAGCATTAAAAGCCCAAAATCAACTCTGGATACGGCAATTAATACCTCTGCTGAAATAATAAAGAGGATACCTGATTTCCCTGATATTATGGATAAAGCTAATTATGCATTACAATTAATGGCTGAAGGTAAACTCAATGTAATTGCTTCGAAAAGTAAAAGATTAGAAATGGAACAAATACGGATAAAAAATTTTACTAATAATTTAATAATCAGTTTTTTAGGTATTGTAATTTTAGCTCTATTAGTATTTTAATTAAATATGACTATTAAAAACAAAAAAGTGTTAATAATAATAGGGGGTGGCATCTCTGCTTATAAGTCACTAGATCTTATTAGACTTTTAAAAAAAAATAATGTTAATATTAAAGTTATACTCACTAAAAGTGGTAAAGAATTTGTTACTCCTCTTTCAATCAACACCTTAACAAAAAATAAAACATTTGAGGATATTTTTGACAAAAATAGTGAAGCAGAAATTGATCATATCTCATTATCAAGGTGGGCAGATGTTATTGTTGTTTTACCTACCACTGCAAATTTAATGGCAAAACTAAGCCTTGGTAAAGCTGAAGATTTAGCTACAACTGTTTTGCTAGCATCAAATAAAGATATTATTTTAGTTCCGGCTATGAATGTCAGAATGTGGCTTCATAAAGGAACACAAAACAATTTAAGAATATTAAGAGACTATGGTTATCGCTTTTTGGGGCCAGAGAAAGGTGAAATGGCTTGTGGAGAATATGGTGAAGGAAAAATGTCAAGTCCAAGGCAAATTTATGCTAATCTAAAAAATTATTTTAATAAAAGAAATTTAGTTAAAGATAAAAATTTTAAAGCCTTGGTTACTACTGGTCCAACTAGAGAATACCTAGACCCAGTAAGATATATTTCGAACGAATCAAGTGGAAAACAAGGTTTAGAAGTTGCATTAGCATTAAAAAAATTAGGAATTAAAACAAAATTAATATCAGGTCCTACTAACTTTGTTTCTACCGAAGGTTTAAAAGTAAAAAAGGTAATATCCGCAAAAGATATGATGAATGAAGTAAAAAAATCGCTACCAGTTGATATAGCAGTTTGTGCTGCAGCTGTTTCAGATTACCGACCGGTAAAAAAAAATAAGCATAAAATTAAAAAGGAATTTTCTGAAATAAAAAATATTAAATTAGAAAAAAATCCTGATATTTTAGAATTTTTAAGTAAAAACAACAGATCAAGGCCAAAAATTGTAGTAGGTTTTTCTGCAGAAACTAATGCTGTAATTGAAAATTCTAAAAAAAAAATTTTAGAAAAACACTGTGACTTGATAGTAGCAAATGATGTGTCTAATAAAGAATTTGGTTTTAATTCTGATTATAATAAAGTTTCTATTATTAATAAAAAAGGAATTGTAAAACTTATCCATAAGAATAAAAAAAGTTATATAGCAAATAAACTTGCAAATATGATATTAGATAAACTTTTGGTTAATGATAAAAATATTAATTAAAAAATTATCTAAAGAGGTTTCGCTGCCGAAATATGAAACAAGTGGATCTTCAGGAATGGATTTAGCAGCAAATATTAATTCTAGCATAAATATAGAACCTGGACAGACGGCTATTATTCCTACTGGTTTATCCTTTTCTTTACCAAATGGATATGAAGCACAAATTCGTCCAAGATCCGGTTTAGCAGCTAAAAATAAAATAACTGTATTGAATACGCCAGGTACCATTGATGCGGACTATAGAGGAGAAATTAAAGTAATTTTAATTAATTTAGGTGAGACTAAATTCAAGATTGAAAAAGGCAGTCGTATTGCTCAGATGGTTATATGTCCAGTAGTTCAAGTTCAACTAAAAGAGGTTGATGATTTAAATCAAACAGATAGAGGTATGGGTGGATTTGGTTCAACAGGCACAAAACCATAAGCAAAATGAAAATTAATTTAAGTCAATTTGAAAGATTTAAAAAACAAATAATTTTAAAAAAAATAGGTCTAGCAGGACAGAAAAAAATATTTTCCTCAAATGTTTTAGTTATTGGTCTAGGTGGTTTGGGGTGTCCATTAATTACCTATTTAGCTGCTTCAGGTGTAGGTAGAATTGGAATAGTTGATTTTGATAAAGTAGAAATTTCAAACCTGAATCGACAAACTTTATTTACCCCAAATGACATAGGAAAGTTTAAAGTTTATCAGGTTAAGAAAATTATTAATAAAATGAATAAGAAAATTAAGATTATTACATACAATAAAAAAATTTCTTATAAAAATATTAATTCTATAATAAGAAAATTTGACATTATATGTGATGGTACAGATAATTTTCAAACAAGATACCTAATTAATGATTTTTGTTTAAAAAATAAGAAAATATTGATTTCATCCGCTATTAGTAAGTTTGATGGTCAATTAATGAAATTTAACTTTACAAATAAAGGGCCTTGTTACAGATGTTTCATGCCAAGTCAGCCAGCATTAGAAAACAATTGTCAAAGTGAAGGAATATTTTCTCCAGTTGCAGGAATTATGGGCTCTCTACAAGCAAATGAAGTTTTAAAGGAAATTCTTGATAAAAAAGATGATCTTACAAATCAAATACTTATTTTTAATTCATTAAAAACTGAGTTTAGAAAATCAAAAATATCTATTAATCCGAAGTGTATTAATAAATGCTAAAACCCTTTTTTATAATTTTTTTTATTTTTTCAATTAATATTAATTGTTATTCACAAGAGGAATATTTTCTTACTTTAAGAAATGATGAAGTTAATCTAAGACAGGGACCTTCAAAAAAATATCCGGTCAAATTAGTCTATAAAAAAAAATTTCTACCTGTCTTGGTATACGATATGTCTGATAATTTTAGAAAAATAAGAGATCATGAAAATAATTCTGGATGGATACATTTATCACAACTCTCAAAAAAGAAAGCGGCGATCGTAATTAGTGAAGAATTAATTTTGTTTAAAAATCCAACCGTATACTCTAAACCAATAGCTATTCTTAAAAATGGAAGACTTGGTAAAATCATTAAATGTAAGGACGTATGGTGCAAAATAGTCTGCGAAGAGTATAAAGGTTGGGTTAAAAGGGATGGATTATGGGGTCTTCTTTAATTTCTCATCTTAGAAGCCCAGAACTTATCTAATAAAAAATCCCAGACTGCATTAGCCAAAGGTTCTACAATAGCATCCGTTAATGCAATCATAAAAGATACATCAGCTATAAGCATTAAAACTGTAATTGCTATCACAAAGTGACCAATCGTATAAACAATTGTTCTTAAAATTGATCCCTTATTATTACTGTATATTGATTTACCGGCGTTAAAAATTCCTGAAGTGAATTCCGTCATATTAATTTAAGGTTTTTAGTTTTTGTCTGTCGGCGTTCATTATCTTTGTCCATACAACAACAAAATCTCTTACAAATTTTTCTTTGTTGTCATCTTGTGCGTAAACTTCAGAGTATGACCTTAGAATAGAATTAGATCCGAAAACTGAGTCTGCTCTAGACGCAGTAAACTTAACTTTTTTCGTTTTACGATCAATAATATCATAAGAGTTCTTACCTGTAGGTTTCCATGTATATTTCATGTCGACCAAATTAACAAAGAAGTCGTTTGTTAAAGCTCCAACTTTATCAGTTAATATACCTTTATTTTTCGCAGACTCATGATTTGTTCCTAGCACTCTCATTCCGCCAACTAAACAAGTCATTTCTTGAGCAGTTAATCCCATCAAAGATGCACGCTCTAGTAAAAGCTCCTCCGGCATCACAGAATAATCTGATTTTACATAATTTCTAAATCCATCATGCAAAGGTTCTAGCCACTTAAAGTTTTTAATCTCAGTTTGATTTTGAGAAGAGTCTCCTCTGCCTGGATTAAACGGAACTTTAACCTTAAAGCCAGCTTTTTTAATTGCTTTTTCTAACCCAACATTTCCTGCAAGAATAATTGTGTCGGCGATTGTTGCTCCTGTTTTTTTTGCTATATCTTCTAGAACTTTTAATATTTTTGCAAGTTTTTTGGGCTCATTAGCTTCCCAATTTTTCATCGGCGCTAATCGAATTCTTGCGCCATTAGCTCCTCCTCTTTTATCGGTTACTCTGTAAGTCCTAGCACTATCCCAAGCAATGGTAATTAAATCACTAGCATTTAGTTTACTAGCTACTATCATTTTTTTAACTTTGGCTACATTGAATTTCTTTTTTGAAGAAGAAACATTCCCTTGCCAAAGAAGATCCTCTTTAGGGGCCCAAGGACCAATATAATTTTCTTTATTTCCCATTGTTCTGTGCGTTAGTTTAAACCAAGCACGAGCAAATGAGTCCTCAAAAAACTTGGGATCTTTATAAAATCTTTCTGAAATTTTTCTATATTCCGGATCCATGGCCATAGCCATGTCTGCATCAGTAAACATTAGTCTAGCTTTCTTTTTTGGGTCACCTAAATCAACTGGTTTTTTTTCTTCTTCAAGGTCAATAGGTTCCCATTGCCATGCCCCGGCAGGGCTTTTTTTACTTTCCCACTCATAATTTAATAAAAGATCTAAATACTGATGGTCCCATTTATCAGGATTTGTTGTCCAGGCTCCTTCAAGTCCTGAAGTTATTTGATTTACACCAGTTCCATTTTTTTGATTCCATCCAAATCCTTGTTCATGAATATCAGCTCCAGCAGGTTCTGGACCTAAATTGGTAGGATCTCCATTACCATGAGCTCTTCCTATAGAATGACCACCAACGGTAAGTGCTGCTGTTTCTATATCATTCATTCCCATCCGACCAAAAGTTTCTCGAACATCCATAGCTGTCCTTATTGGATCTGGTTTGCCTTCTACCCCTTCTGGATTAACATAAACAAGTTGAAAATGAGATGCTGCAAGTGGAGCTTCCAAAGAAGAACGGTCTTGTGGATCACCATACCTGTTAACAGCTAATGGAACTGTTTCTTTGCCCCAATAAACATCCTTTTCGGGTCCCCAAATATCCTCTCTACCGAATGAAAAACCAAAAGTCTTAAATCCAGCTTTTTCATAAGCCATAGTTCCAGCTAATACCATTAAATCCGACCAACTTAATTTATTTCCATATTTTTTTTTGATTGGCCAAAGAAGCCGTCTTGCTTTATCTAAATTTGTATTATCCGGCCAGGAGTCCTGCGGTGAAAATCTGTGTGAGCCAACATTTGGTCTACCATCAAATTCTCTGTAAGTTCCTACTTGATGCCAAGTCAATCTAACCATAAGACCCGTATAGCTTCCTAAATCTGCAGGCCACCACTCTTGACTGTCCGTCATTAATTTTAGCAAATCTTTTTTTAAGGCTTTAAAATTTAATTTTCTAACTTCTTTTCTATATTTGAATCCTGGAAGAGGATTAGTTTTAGTATCATGTTGATGTAAAATATCTAAATTAATACTATTTGGCCAAAGTCGAGCAGTATTTGACTCTCCTGCCTTTGTTACTCCTCCGTGCATAACGGGGCATTTACCATTTCCGTCTTTTTTAAAATCTACGCTCATACTATCTAAGTTTAGTTGCTAGTTTATAATAATTCTAAACTAGAAAGTCAACAATAGATAACTATTTTTGAATTCTAATTACAACTTCAAGATTTTTTATTTTTTTACCTTTAGGAGGAATCGGTACTCTGCTTAATTTTACTTGATTATAATCAATATCAGTAAGTTCTTTGGATCCTTCATCGTAAAAATGATGGTGCGACTTAATGTTCGTATCATAATAACTTTTATTTTTACTAGTTAAAATTTCTTTTAAATACCCGGCATTGTTAAATGCCTCAACTGTATTATATATTGTAGCCAAAGAAACTTTTTCATTTCCTTTTTTATTTATTTTTTTATCCAAACTTTCGACTGTAAAATGAAAAGTTCTATTTCTATCAAATAAATTTTTTGCTATTAAAATTCTTTGTCGAGTGGGTCTGAGGCCAGAACTTCTTAATTTATTTATAATTTCATTTTTTTGGTTCATAATCTTAGCCATTTATTGATATAATAGACAATTATTTATATAAAATTGTATATAAATCAAGTAAAAACTAATAACTTATTTTATGCAAAAAAATAGCTTTAATTATAATGAGTTAATTGCTTGTGGCAAAGGAGATTTATTTGGTGAGGGAAATGCAAAACTTCCATTACCTCCAATGTTAATGTTTGACAGGATTACCGAAATAAAAGAAGACACCGGGGAATTTAAAAAAGGATTTATTAAAGCTGAGCTAGACATCAAAGAAAATTTATGGTTTTTTGATTGTCATTTTCAAAATGATCCTGTTATGCCCGGATGTTTAGGTTTAGATGCAATGTGGCAATTAGTTGGTTTTTATTTAGGATGGGTAGGAGAACCAGGTAAAGGAAGGGCTTTAGGAGTTAATTCTGTAAAATTTACTGGAGAAGTTCTTAAAAAAGTCAAAATGGCTACTTATGAAATAAATATGAAGAGGATTTTAAAAAAGGAAGGTGCTGTAGTTGGGTTAGCAAATGGTATATTGAGTGCAGATGGAAAAATAATTTATAAAGCAGAAAATTTAAAAGTAGGATTATTTAAATAATGAAGAGAGTAGTCATCACAGGAATTGGAGTTGTGTCTTGTCTTGGTAATAATCAGGATGAAGTTTTTAAATCTCTTATAAATTCAAAATCTGGAATTTCATTTTCAGAAGAATACAAAGAGTACAATCTTAAAAGCAATGTTCATGGTAAACCAAATATTAAGCTTGAAGACCATGTTGATAGAAAATTTATCAGATTTATGGGCCCAGGTTCTGCTTATAATTATATATCCATGAATGAGGCAGTAAAAGACTCAGGTTTAGAAGAAAAAGATATAAGCAATATTAGCACTGGAATGATAATGGGTTCAGGAGGTCCTTCCATAGAAAACGTGATATTAGCTGCAGATAAAACTCGGGCAAAAAGCCCTAAGAGAATGGGTCCTTTTGTTGTGCCTAGAACAATGTCTAGTACAGCCTCTGCAACTTTAGCTGTTCCTTTTAAAATTAAGGGAGTTAATTACACAATTAGTTCTGCTTGTGCAACAAGTGGGCATTGCATAGGTAATGCCATGGAATTAATTCAACTTGGAAAACAAAAAATTATTTTTGCAGGAGGAAGTGATGAAGTTCACTTTGCGATGACAGCAATGTTTGATGCGATGACTGCATTATCTTCTAAATATAATGAAACACCTGAAAAAGCCTCGAGACCTTATGATAAAACTAGAGATGGTTTTGTTATATCTGGAGGAGGAGGTGTAGTTGTTTTAGAAGAATATGAACATGCAAAATCTAGAGGAGCAAAAATTTATGCTGAGCTAACAGGCTACGGCGCAACTTCTGATGGTTATGATATGGTAGCGCCATCTGGGGAGGGTGCAGTAAGATGTATGAAAATGGCTTTAGGCACTGCAAGAAATAAAATTGATTATATAAATACACATGGTACATCAACTCCAGTTGGAGATATTACTGAATTAAAAGCTGTAGGAGAGGTGTTCACAGAATATAAACCTAAAATTAGTTCAACGAAATCTTTAGCGGGTCATTCTTTAGGTGCAACTTCTGTTCATGAAGCTATTTACTCTCTGATTATGATGAAAAATAATTTTATTTCTGCCTCAGCAAACATAACTGATATGGATGATGAAGCTAAGAAATATCCTATAGTAACTAAGGTAGAAAAAGAAATTAGTTTGAACTCTGTAATGTCTAATAGTTTTGGTTTTGGAGGAACTAATGCTACATTAGTTTTTGAAAAGGTTTAAAAAATGGATTTAATGAAAGGAAAAAAAGGATTAATCATGGGCGTCGCTAATGAGCGTTCAATAGCCTGGGGGATCTCTCAAAAACTTTCAGAAGCTGGGGCAGAATTGGCTTTTACATATTTAGGTGATGCTTTAAAAAAAAGAGTAATCCCTTTGGCAGAAAAATTAAACTCTAATATAACTTTTAGTTGTGATGTGGAAAAAAAAGAGGAAATTATAAAGCTTTTTAAAGACATAAATTCTAAATGGGGACATATTGATTTTGTAGTTCACGCCATAGCTTTTTCAGATAAATCAGAATTATCTGGAGAGTATATAAATACTACAAGAGAAAACTTTTTAAAAAGTATGTTAATTTCATGTTTTTCTTTTACTGAAGTTGCAAAAGAAGCTTCTAAAATTATGAAAGAAAGCGGAAGTATGCTTACTTTAACGTATGAATCTACAAAAGCTATACCAAATTATAACGTTATGGGTGTTTGTAAATCTGCATTAGAATCTAGTGTAAAATATTTAGCTAGAGATTTAGGACCTAAAAAAATTAGAGTTAATGCAATAAGCGCTGGCCCTATTAAAACTTTAGCTGCATCTGCAATTGGTGACGCCAAATTTTTATATAAGTGGAATGAGGACCATTCTTTTTTAAAAAGAAATATAGATATTAAAGATGTCGGCAATTCAGCATTATATTTAATTAGTGAATTATCTTCTGGTGTTACAGGTGAGATACATTACGTAGATGCTGGTTATAATAAAGTTGGTATGCCCAATCCAAAAAATATATCCTGATCTGCAAAGGTTGCATAACTAGTAAAAACCAAAAAATATAAAATAGAATAATGAAAAACTTAAACAAAAAAGTTAAAGAAAAATTAGAAAATTTTTTTGATTGGATAAAAGGTGCTGAATTATTAGAATTAGATTCATGCAATATAAATGAAGATCCTGTAAGACCTGAGCTTGATTTAAAGTTTAGAACAAGTTACGGCCGTAAAATATTTGGGGTGAAATATAAAAAAGAAATTTGTGCAATTATGTGTTTTGGTTTCTCTAATGACATACCTAAAACAGTTAAAGAACTAGAACTTATGACCAAAGATGCATATTTGCAAAGTGCTCATAGAGGTCAACAAGTAGGTAAGATAGCTATTGCATATACTGTTTGGTCAAAAAAAAGGGGGGGTGGAAAATTGATCGTAAAAGAAGTTTTTAAAAAAATTAAGGAGTCCAATCATTTAAATAGATTAGTAACATTATCCCCTCTAACTGATATGGCTAGAAAATTTCATTTAAAAAATGGGGCATTTGAATTACAAGTAAACGAAGAAACTCAAAATTTTGAATATAAAATTTAATTAATTATTACAAAAATAGAAATCAAATTTTAAACGGTATCCAATATATTTGCAGTGATTTAGATTTTATTTTATTTATGCTGACGCTTGCTTCATTGAAAGCTTAACTTTTCCTCTATCAAATCCGACAACTTTGACCGATACCTCATCGCCCTCTTTTACTACGTCTCCTACTTTGGCAACTCTTTTTGCTGCTAACTCAGATATATGAACTAAACCGTCTTGCTTACCGAGAAAATTTACAAAAGCACCAAATTCCATAATCTTAACCACTTTACCTTTATAAATTTTACCCATTTCAGGTTTAGCTACAAGGCTTTTAATAAACTCTAGAGCCTTATTTCTAGATTCTTCATCTGGAGCTGCTACGGTAACTTCACCTGTATCTTTAACATCTACTTTTGCACCCGATGTCTCAACTATTTCTCTAATTGTTGCTCCTCCTTTGCCTATAACTGTAGCAATATCTTTTTTATCAACTTTTATTGTTTCCATTTTAGGTGTGTGTTTAGAAAACTCTTTTCTTGATGACTTAATAGCTTTGTTCATTTCAGATAAAATTTTTTCTCTCCCGCTTTTTGCTTGGTCTAATGCTTGTTCCATTATTTCAAAAGTAATTCCTGTTATTTTAATATCCATTTGTAAAGAAGTGATTCCGTCTTTAGTCCCTGCTACTTTAAAATCCATATCTCCAAGGTGATCCTCGTCACCTAATATGTCTGATAGAACTGAAAACTTATCACCTTCTTTTATAAGACCCATGGCAATTCCTGCAACTGGCTCTTTAATTGGAACACCTGCATCCATTAAAGATAACGATGTACCACAAACTGTTGCCATAGAAGATGAGCCGTTAGACTCAGTAATTTCAGAGACTACTCTTAAAGTGTAAGGAAAATTTTCTTTTTTAGGTAAAGATGAGTTAATAGCTCTCCAAGCTAATTTTCCATGACCTATTTCCCTTCTACCTGTTCCGATTCTACCACATTCCCCTACAGAAAACGGTGGAAAATTATAATGCAACATAAAACTAGATCTTTGCATACCTTCTAGACTTTCTAATCTTTGTTCATCGTCAGACATTCCTAGGGTTGTGACTACCAAAGCTTGTGTTTCACCTCTTGTAAATAAAGCAGAACCATGAGTTCTAGGCAAAACACCTACCTCACATTTAATTTGCCTAACATCTGCAAGACCTCTTCCATCAATTCTTTTTTTCTCTTTTAAAATTGCAGTTCTCACAATGTCTTTTTCAAGGGACTTCAATTGTGCCATTGCCTGATTTTCATTAGTTTTTTCATCTTCGGCAAACATTTCTTTACATTTGTTATCAACTTTAGAAATTAAAGAGGATCTCTTTTTTTTATCAGTTTCTTTAAAAGCTTTTCTCAAATCTGATTCAAATGCATCTGTTATTTTCTTTTTTGCCTCAGAGTGATCTGCTTCTTCAATCTCCCACTTAGGTTTTCCTGCTTTTTTTGCCAATGACTCAATCGCATTAATAATTGGAATAAAATTTTCATGTCCAAATTTTACAGCATCAAGCATTATTTTTTCTGAAAGGCCAGATGTCTCGGACTCAACCATCAAAACTGCATCTTTTGTGCCTGCTACAACTAAATCAAGTTCCGACTCTTTTAATTCTGAAGGTGAGGGATTTAATAAATATTTTTTATTCTTATAACCAACTCTACTAGCCGCAATAGGTCCTTGAAACGGTAAACCAGATATAGCTAGCGCTGCAGATGAGGCTATAATAGATAATATATCAGGATAGTTTTCTCCGTCATAAGATAGAACAGTAGGTAATACTTGTACTTCATTCATGAAACTCGAGGGGAATAAAGGTCTAATCGGTCTGTCTATCAATCTTGAAATTAGAGTTTCTGACTCAGTTGGTCTTGCTTCTCTCTTAAAATATCCTCCAGGAATTTTACCAGCTGCATAGTATTTTTCCTGATAGTTAACTGATAACGGAAAATAGTCTTGTCCTTCTTTTATTTTTTTTGCTCCTACGACAGTTGCAATAACTACGGTTTCTCCACAAGAAGCCATTATAGCTCCGTCTGCTTGACGAGCTACTTTACCTGTTTCTAGAGTAATTTTTTTTCCATTAATTTCGATTTCTTCTTTAAAAATTTTAAACATTATTTCCTTAAATTTAATTGTTTGATGACTTTTTGATATGAGGCTAAATTCTTTTTTTTAAGATACGATAAAAGTTTTTTTCTTTTATTTACTGATTTTGTTAAGCCTACTGAAGAGTGTTTATCCTTTTTTGCACTTTTAAAATGTTCAGCAAGTTTAGAAATTTTATTTGTTAATAATCCTATCTGGATTTCGGTAGAACCAACGTCTTTTTCATGAATAGCTAATGTATTAATTATATCTTTTTTTTTCTGTATCATTTTTTTTAATTTCTTTTATTATATTTTCAATCTTTTCAGCGTATTCAAATGAGTTATCTTCTACAAATGTAAGTTTAGGAAGAAACTTAATATCTAGCCTTTTAGACAGGGCTTTTCTAACAAGATGAGAGTATTCCGTCAAGATACTAACTGTTTCTTTAGTGTCTATACCTCCTAATGGTATTACATAAACTCTGGCTGTTTTTAAATCAGGTGTCATTCTAACCTCAGTAACAGTAATTAACTTAGAATTCATTGTTGGTATTTTTGCTTCATTTCTAATAAATAATTCACCTAAGTTTTGCTTAACTAGTTCTCCGACTCTTAATTGTCTTTGACTAAATGATTTTTCTGGTGATTGATATCCCATTAAATTGTCCTTTGAATTTCTTCAGCCTGGTAAGACTCGATTACATCTTTTTCTTTAAAATCTATGAAATCTTTTATGCTTATACCACATTCAAGCCCAGTTCCTACTTCTTTTACTTGATTTTTTTCTCTAAACAAACTTTGGATTTCACCACTATAAACAACGACACCGTCTCTAATTATTCTTGCTTTCGATTTACTTTTAATTTCCCCGTTTAATACTTTTGACCCAGCTATTTTGCCAGCTTTTGAAACTTTAAATATTTTTTGAATTTCAGCTGATCCTAGAACTGTTTCTTTAACGTCTGGCTCTAGTAATCCTGATAAAGATTTTTCAACATACTCTAAAGCTTCATAAATAATATTAAAATACTTAATATCTATTTTTTGTTCCTCAGCTAGTTTCTTGGCTTCTCTATTGGGCTTGACATTAAACCCAATCAATATTGCATTTGATGCTTTTGCTAACGAAACATCTGTTTCATTAATCATACCTATATCTGATAAGATTATTTTTGCTTCTACCTCTTCGTGTTTAATATTATTTATCGCCATCTTTAGAGCTTCACTAGAACCTTGAACATCAGATTTAATCACAATATTTAGTTCATTTTTTTCTTCTTTATTGTCAAAAAGTCTAGCTTTGTCTTTAGTCAATAATTTACTATTATCTGAATTATTTTTTTTATATTCTGTGATTTCTTTGGCTGCATTTTCATTACTCGTGACTATAAATTCCGCTCCTGCATAAGCAGAACTGTTCATACCTAAAATTTCAACTGGCATAGATGGAAAGGCCTCCTCAATATTTTTGCCTTCATAATTTATCATCGCTCTTATCTTTCCCCATGTGTCGCCACAAACAAAATAATCACCTTTTTTTAATCTGCCATTATTAATTAAAATAGTTGAGACTGGACCTTTGCCTTTATCAATTTTTGACTCGATTACCACACCTTTTGCACTTCCTGAAAAAGACGCTTTCAAATCTAAAATTTCTGATTGAAGTAAAATACTATCTTTTAATTTATCTAAATTTATTTTCTTAAGAGCGGACACCTCTACAAATAATGTATCTCCACTTAGATCCTCTGCTATAAGCTCATATTGCATCATCTCATTTTTAATCTTACTGATATTTTTTTCAGGTAAATCACATTTATTTATTGCAACAATAATTGGTACCTTTGCTGCTTTAGCATGTTTGATCGCTTCTACCGTCTGTGGTTTTATGCCATCATCTGCTGCTACAACTAAAACCACTATGTCAGTTATTTTAGAACCTCTCGCTCTCATCTCAGTAAAAGCAGCATGACCAGGCGTATCAATAAATGTAATTATTTTGTCTTTTTCTGCTTTAACTTGATATGCACCAATATGCTGTGTTATTCCTCCATGTTCTCCTGAAACCACATTAGTGTCCCTTAACGAGTCAAGTAATGAAGTTTTACCGTGATCGACATGTCCCATTATAGTAACTACAGGAGGCCTAGTTTTAATTTCACCTTCTAATTTTTCTTTAATTTGACTTTTTTCAAAAGATAATTTCTCTTCAACAACTGGGTTATGGCCAAATTCTTTTACAATATATTCGGCTGTATCTTTGTCTATATTATGATTTATAGTAGCTATAACTTTCATATTTAATAAAAATTTAATTATTTCACTAGATTTTTCTGCCATACGATTGGATAATTCTTGTATTGTTATTTGCTCAGGAATTTTCACGTCTTTAATAACTTTTTTGAATTCTTTTTTTTCGTCTCCCTCAGGTTTGTTTTTTTTCTCTTTTAATCTTGCTCGTTTTACTGAGGCTAAACTTCTTTGCTTAATTTCTATTTCCTCTACATTTAGAGCTCTAGAAACTGTTAATTTAAAATCTCTTTTGTCTATAGGGCTTTTTAACTTTAACTTACTTTTTCCTGAGGGTTTGTCTGGTTTTTTTATGAATGCTTTTGTAGCTTGTTGCTCAATAAATTTTCTAGCAAAATTTTTTTTCTTAGTAAAATCTTGTTGAGCTTGACCTAAAGTCTGATTAGTTTTGTAAGTGTTTTTATTACTTTTGAAATTTTTTTTCTTTTCTACAGAAAATGATCTTTTTCCGTCAGAACTAATTCTACTGGGGTCAATTTTTTTTTTTTAAATTTGATGAAATAGTTAATGTTTTTTTTTACTTTTATTTTCCATAGTATTATTTATTTATAAATAATTTCTCTAGCTGACATAATTAGTTGATCAGCTTCTTTTCTTGATAGAGAAAACTCCTCAAGATATCCGTCTATTCTAATCTTTTTACCTTTTATTTCATCAAACCCACCTATTAGCTCATCTGATGATAGATCCGCAAAGTCATTTAATTTTTTTATATTTTTTTGACCTAAAATAACAAGCATGCCTTGGGTCATTCCTTTAAGATTTATCAAAGAATCCTCAACACCAAGTTCTTTTAGTTTTTTAGCAACTTCCTCTTTTTCTTTCACAAGAGTTTCTTTTGATCTATTAATAAGTTCTTTTGCTGTCTCCTCGTCTATCGCATCAATTTTTGAAATATTATCTGGCGTAGATTGAGCTATATCCTCTATACTTGTGAATCCTTCAGACACCAATAATTGCCCTAAAGTTTCATCAACTTCCAAATTTTTTATAAGAGTCTCTGTTCTTTCTTTAAATTCAGTTTGTCTTCTCTCCGAGTCTTCCTTGTCAGTTAAAATATCTATTTCAAAATTAGTTAATTTCGATGCCAATCTTACGTTTTGACCTCTTCGCCCAATCGCTTTGCTTAAATTTTCTTCTGTAAGAATTATATCAATTCTTTTATTTTCTTGATCAATTAAAACTTTTTGAATTTCTGCAGGAGAAAGAGACTCGGAAATCAATGTTGGGAGATCTTCAGTCCACTTAATTATATCAATTTTCTCTCCATGCAGTTCATTAACAATAGTTTGCACTCTACTGCCTCGCATTCCTACACATGCTCCTACTGGATCAATTGAAGCATCTTGTGAATGAACACAAATTTTTGCTCTACTGCCTGGATCTCTTGCTACCGATTTAATTTCTATTGTTCCTTCGTATATTTCTGGAACTTCCTGAAAAAATAGTTTCGCTAGAAATTGAGGGTGAGCTCTTGATAAAAAAATTTGATGCCCTTTTAGTTCTTTTTTTACTTCATAGCAATAGGCTTTTACTCTATCACCATTTTTTAAAATCTCCCTTGGTATTAATTCATCTTTTTTGATAACACCTTCGGCTTTACCAAGATCAACTATCACATTTCCATACTCTAACCTCTTGATTATTCCACTTAAAATTTGACCTTGTTTATCTATAAAATCTTCATATTGTCTATTTTTTTCTGCTTCTCTTACTCTAGCGCTAATTACTTGTTTGGCGCTTTGTGCTGCTATTCTTCCAAAATCTATTTGAGGTAGTTCTTCAAATATTTTATCACCTAATTTTAAATCTTTATTTTCATTATTTATTTTTTTTGCATCATCTAAAATAATTTCTTTGGCCGGTTCTTCAACTTTTTCAACAATTAATAATACTTTATGAATTTTGATTTCACCGTTTTCTCTATCAATTACTACCTCTATATTGTTATCGTTTCCAAACTTTGTTAAAGCAGCTTTTTGAATAGCGCTTTCCATTGATCCAATAACAAGTTCTTTATCGATAGATTTTTCATTAGCTACCGCATCTACAATTCTCAAAAGCTCTAATTTATCTAGTCCTCTATTTAGCATTTATTTACTCCTAAAAAAAAATGGGCAAAAGCCCATTTTGTATTTATCCAGTTATACGTCTATAATAGAGAAAAATGTGTTTTTTTCAAGATTACAATTTAAATAAATCAGCTTTATCAGTTTTTTCCCAAGTAAATTCACCCTTATTTGTAGGTTTTCTTCCAAAATGACCGTAGGCCGATGTGATTTCATAAATAGGATTGTTTAGTTTTAACATTTCTCTAATTCCTCTAGGCGATAGATTAAAATTTTCTTCAATTATTTTTTTTATTGGATTTATTTTTTCTTCATCTCCAGAAGCAAGCTTTATGAAAATTGAAAGTGGCTTTGAAACTCCAATAGCGTAAGCTAGTTGGATTAAACATTTTTCCGATACTCCAGCTGCTACAATATTTTTTGAAAGATATCTCGCTGCATAAGCTGCAGATCTATCAACTTTTGTAGGATCTTTCCCAGAAAATGCTCCACCTCCGTGTGGAGCTGCTCCACCATAAGTATCAACAATTATTTTTCTTCCAGTAAGACCTGTGTCTCCATCAGGGCCGCCAATTATAAATTGTCCAGTGGGATTTATGTAAATTTCTTTAGAATCAAGATCTTGAATATATTTTTCTGGAATAGATTTTTTTATATAAGGTATTATTAATGCCTTTACTTGATCTTGATTTAAATCTTTTGAGTGTTGAGTAGAAATTACTACTGATGTTACTTTTACAGGCTTATTTCTGTCGTACATCATCGTAACCTGGCTTTTTGAGTCAGGTTCTATGCCCTTTAAAACTCCTTTTTTCCTATCTGCTGCCATAAGTCTTAATATTTTATGAGAAAAAAAAATTGGGGCCGGCATTAAGTCCTCTGTCTCCTTACACGCATATCCAAACATTATTCCCTGGTCACCTGCACCTTCATCTTTATTGCCTTTGGAGTCTACTCCCATCGCTATATCTGCTGACTGCTCATGCAAGTGTGTTTCTATATCTGCGGTTTTCCAACTAAAACCTTTTTGATCATAACCAATATCTTTAATACAATTTTTTACTTTATTTATAATATCGTCTTTTTTTATTTTGGGTCCACGTATTTCACCTGCTAAGACGACTTTATTAGTTGTCGTCAAAGTTTCACAAGCAACTCTAGAAAATGGATCGAGAGATAAATATGAGTCAACAACCATATCGGAAATCCTATCACAAACTTTGTCTGGATGACCTTCAGAAACTGACTCACTAGTGAATAGATATTTATTGTTTTCCATTAGATCTTATTTTAAAAAATAAAAAGATAAATAGATATGTAAATAAAAGAATAAAAAATATCAAATCATTTTTACTTTTATATTCTGTTTTAAATAATGGAATAAAAGCCTCAATATTTCCCGTTTCGTTAATATCTAATCTTTTTACTATCTGACCTTTGTTGTCTATTACAGCACTTATGCCCTTGTTTGCTGATCTAACCAAAAATGAATTATTTTCAATTGATCTGAAAATAGCTTTAGCAAAATGTTGGTGTGGTCCAATTGTATTTCCAAACCATCCATCTTCAGAAATATTTATTATCAAATTAGTTTTATCTACTGACTGAGCAAGTTCAGGAAATATTATCTCATAGCAAATTAATGGAAGAATGTTAACTTTATCGATTATAATATTATCTTGTTTTTTCCCCTTTGAAAAAGAGCCATAGCCTTGGGTAATTTTTTTTAGTCCAATTTTTTCAAAGAAATTTTCGAAAGGCAAAAATTCTCCAAAAGGGACAAGTTTTATTTTGTCATATTGGTGCAATATTTCAAAATTGTTATTTACAATGACTAAACTATTTAAATACTCATTTGTTTTAATGTCTATTGTATTTACCCCGAAAATTATGAAATGATTTTTGCTAAAATTTTCTTTTATCATTTCTCTAAACACTAAAATTTTATTATAATTAAACCCTGCAAAAACTCCTTCGGGCCAAATAAAATAAGTTTTCTTTCCTGGGTCTGGGTCGCTATATCTTATTAACTTTTGTAGCTTTGTACTTATTTCATTTATTGATTGATCATATTTGAGTTTAAAATTTGGTGAGACTACTTTAACAAAGATTTTTTCATCCTTAGAAATGTAATTTATTAGACTTTTGTTTTTATTGATTGAATATGTTCCATAAATAAAATTTAAAAAGATAAAAATAAAAAAGAATGATAATATTATAATTTTTTTATTGAGATTATGTCTTAGAAAAAATACTGCTGGAATAGTAAATATTGTAATTACGATTAGATTAAAAGCATAGAGACCAAAAATGTTAAGTGTCTGCAACCCTTCATTCACCCAAGAAAAACTGTAGCCCCACAGATTCCAGGGAAAGCCAGTTAAAATTTTACCTCTTATATAGTCGGACAGTGCTAAAGACGCTGAAAATAATAAAACTGAAGGAAAGTTATAACTTAGAAATTGACCTATAATCATAATTATTAGAGCGTTAAAAAAACTTAAAAAGAAAGGTATAAAAATAATTGCAAAGGGTATAAGAAATCTAAAATTATCATCAAATGTTAGTGAGTTAGAAATCCAAAACACCCCCGCTAAATAAAACCCAAAACTAAAAACAAAACCAAGTATAAATAAGTTTTTTTTATAAGGTTTTTTTCTATAAGTACTTTTCGATCCTTTATTTACATAAACAATTAATAAAAAAAGAATTGGCAATACAATAAAATTTATTAGCGAGAAATTGAAAGGTTGAAAAGATAAAACAGTTATTAAACCAAGAAAAAAAGGTATGAAATATAGTATACTAATTCTTTTATTTAAAAAAAAATTCAACATTTATTTTATAAAGCTTAGATATTTTTTTTCTACTTCGTGCATTGTATTAAAATCTTTATTAGTTTTATGTTTGTAACCAAATAAATGGATCAATCCATGTATCCAAAGTTTATTAAAATCATTCTCAAATTTAATTCTATCTTTTTTGTATTTAATTTTCTTAAGGTTTATTATTATATCTCCTATATAAATTTCTTTTTCTTTCTTAAGACAATTGATAAAGCTTTTCTTTTCATAAAATGGAAACGAAAGAATATCGGTAGCCTTGCTTTTGCCCCTAAATTTTTTGTTTAATTTCTTGATTTCTTGAGAGTCTGATAATAGTAAGGAACATATCAAAGTCTTTTTTTTATAATACTCATTTTTTTTATTTAATAATCTAAGTTTTTTTTTAAAAAAAACTTCAGGGTTTTTTAAATATTTTTTCCAAAGAATATTACTTAAAATGACATTAATTTTTATCATCTTCGCTTTTTCTTTGATAAGCTTGAATGATTTTAGATACAAGTGGGTGCCTTACAACATCTGAGTGATTGAACTCTATAATTTTAATCTCCTCTATCTTTTTTACAATATCCTTTGATTTAATAAGACCTGATTGTGCCTTGTGAATCAAATCAATTTGCGATGGGTCACCGTTAACAACTAATTTTGAATTTTCACCTATTCGAGTTAAAAACATCTTTATTTGTGTTTCCGTAGCATTTTGTGCTTCATCAAGTATAGCAAAACAGTTTTTTAAAGTTCGCCCTCGCATAAAAGCAAGTGGTGCAATTTCAATTTCCCCTGATTCTATTTTTTTGTCAATCTTGTCGGCTCCAAACAACTCATATAGTGCATCATATAGTGGCCGTAAATAAGGATCTACTTTCTCCTTCATATCACCTGGTAGAAATCCTAATTTTTCTCCAGCCTCTACCGCGGGCCGAGATAGTATTACACGTTCAATTTTTTTTTCCATTAAAAGGGTGACACCAACAGATACAGCTAAAAAACTTTTTCCTGTTCCAGCAGGACCTAATGAGAAAATAATATCGTTTTCTCTTAGAGCTTTAATATAATCTGATTGTTTTTCTGATCTAGCTATAACTGATTTTCTTGGTGTTTTAATCAATTGATTGAAAGATTTTACATTAGATTCATTAAATTTCATATTATCCTTAACAGATATTATTATATCACTTTTTTCAATATTATTTGTTAAAATATATTTATCGACTAGAAACTTGATAGCTTCTGAAAAATTTTTTAAGTTTTGTTCTTCTCCTTTGCAAGTAATTGAGTTACCTCTAAAAAAAATTTCAGTTTTTGTTAGTTTTTCCAGCTCCTTTAAATTTTGATTGAATTGACCAACAAGTGCCATTAACATTGGGTTGTTTTCCACTTGTACATTTATTGTCTCTGAATCAATCTTTTTTATTTTAAAGTTTTTATGTTCTAATTTACTAATTTTTGACATATGATTTATGCTGCATATTCTTTGTATTTATCCTCAGGAAAGCACTCTCCAAATAGTGTGTTCACATTATAATCAATTATTTTTACTTTCTTTATTTTTCCTGTTAAATCTTCAGGACTTTTTGTTATTACTGAATTAAAATATTCGTCTCTACCAAAAAACATATTATTATTTTTCATTCGATTCTCAAATAAAACATTCGATAATGAGTTCACAAGTTTTTTCCTATAATTAATCTTGATTTCTTCTGCAACTTTCTGAAAATAAATTAGCCTTTTTTTAGCAATGTTATAGTCAATTTCCTTTAATTTAGCAGCCGGAGTTCCAGGTCTTGCGCTAAAAATAAAGGAGTAAGAATTTATAAAATTTATTTTCTTCATTAAAGACACTGATTTTTTAAAATCTTCCTCTTTTTCGCCAGGATAAGCAATTATGAAATCACTAGAAAATTCCATTGACGGTTTTTTTTCTTTTAGTTTTTTTATAATTTCTAAATATTCTTCAATCGAATGGTTTCTATTCATAGCCTTAAGAATTTTTGTCGAGCCAGTTTGTACTGGTAGATGAAGAAGTGGCATTAATTTTTCACAATTTTCGTGAGCTTCAATTAAATCTTTTGAAAAATCTTTTGGATGAGAGGTTGTATATCTTATTCTCTTTAAATCTTTAATTTCACTTAATTCGTATATGAGACTTGATAACTTATAGTTTTTATAATTATATGCATTTACATTTTGACCTAACAATACTATTTCTTTTGATCCATTTTTAATTAATTGTCTAGCCTCTATTAATATTTCAGAAATCGAACGTGAATATTCAGGACCTCTAGTATAAGGAACTACGCAAAATTTACAGAATTTATCACAACCCTCTTGAATTGTTAAAAACGAGGAAACTTTATTATTAGAATTTTTTACATATTTTAGTTCATCAAACTTTTCGATAACATCAAATTCTGTATTATTCAACTTTTCATTTTTAAATTCAATTTTTGAAATAATACTATTAATATTTTGATATGATTGGGGTCCAACAACTGCATCTATATATTTTTCCTTTTTTAATAAAACATCTCCTTCTGCTTGAGCAACACAACCAGCTACTATTGTAAGTGGTTTTTTTTTATTTCTGAATACTTTTTTGAGTCTTCCAATGTCATGATAAACTTTGTGAGTTGCTTTCTCACGTATATGACAGGTGTTTAAAATATAACAGTCAGCTTTTTCAATCTCATTAGTTTTTATATAATTTATTTTTTTAACAAAGTCTAAAATACGATTACTATCGTATTCATTCATTTGACACCCAAGAGTTTTAATAAAAATTTTTTTTGACAATTTATTTTTTTACTTTTGAACCGTATAGTTCAAGTTTATGATCAACAAGTTTGTAACCCAGTTTTTTGGCTACTTCGATTTGAAGTTTTTCTATATCTTTATCAACGAACTCAATGATTTCTCCACTGTTAATATCAATTAAATGATCATGATGTTCATCCGGCGATTGTTCATATCTAGCTTTGCCACCTTTAAAATCATGTTTTTCAAGTATTCCTGATTCTTCAAACAATTTTACAGTTCGGTATACTGTTGCGATACTAATTTTACTATCTATTTCACTTACTCTTTTATGAAGTTCATCAACATCGGGATGATCTTTTGACCCATATTTATCTTTAGAGTCTGACATTACCTGTGCAATAATTTTTCTTTGATCGGTAAGTCTAACTCCTTTAGCTTTACATTTATCTTCTATAGAATTCATTTTAATAGTTTAACTTAAATATATTGGTCTAATCAATTTTTTTTCTATTAAATTTTTTTTAAATAAAATTTCAATATTTACAAGGTTAAATTGAGGTAAGTCTTGGTCTTTATAGCCATATAACTTAATATTTTTTGAAATTTTAATTCCTTTTGCCACTGCCAAAGCGACTCTAATAGTCGAAAAGCTACCTGGGCCATAATTGACTAAAATCGTAAAATTTTGATCGAAATTGACATTATTTTTCTCAATTAAATTTATAATTGTTGAAACTAATGCTTCGTTTTTTTCAATTTTCATTTGAATATTATGAATAAAAAAATTATTATTAGTTTTTATACCAATTTGATCATTTTTACCTGTGCAATTAATAATTAAAAAATCTTTTATCATCTCATTAATAGTTATTTTTACATTTTTACTAAATACACTTTACGCCTCATCTATTCCTAAAGGTGTTAATGATTTTGGTTTAATTTCTCTCATGTATCATAGGTTTGAAGAAAATAAGTATCCATCAACAAATATTAAGATGGATGACTTTAAAAAACAATTAGAAATAATCGAAAAAAAAGAAATAAGTTTTATTAATCCTAAACATTTTGAGAAAAGCCTTAAAAATGACAAGAATAAACAAAAATTATTACTCACTATAGATGACGGTTTTTTGTCGTTTTATCAAAATGCTTGGCCAATTCTTAAAGAGAAAAGAATTCCTTTTATTTTATTTGTTAGCACAAGAGAGGTTGGTGCTTACAACTATATGAACTGGGATCAAATTAAAGAGTTATATAAAGAGGATTTTGTAGAAATTGGTAATCATAGTCACTCACATGAATATTTAGTAAATGAAGATAATCAAATCATCAAAGAAGATATATTAAAATCTATAAAAATTTTTGAAAAAGAGCTTGGAGTAAACTCTAAGTTTTTTTCTTACCCTTTTGGAGAATATAGTTTAGAATTTAAAAATATTATAAAAGAACTTGGTTTTAAATATGCTTTTGGACAACACTCTGGGGTAATCGATGAAACAAAAGATCTTTATGAGTTACCGCGATTTCCAATTAATGAAAAATATGGAGAAATAAAAAGATTTAATACTTTGATCAAAACGTTACCTTTTAAATATAAAAAGATTATTCCAAACGAAAAATATTTAACTTCATCAAATAATCCACCTGACGTTAAAATAGAATTTTTTGAAAATATTGAAAATCTAGACAAAATTAACTGTTATTCTAATGAAGGTAATAATTGGCATAAATCAAAAATAAATTTTGTTAATTCTCATATTTTAAAGATTACATTAAGTGAAAAATTTCAAGGAGAAAGAGGAAGAATAAACTGCTCATTAAGAGAGGATGGAGGATATTGGCGCTGGCTTGGAATTCAATTTGTTATTGCTGATAATTAAAATTATAAGTTGAGCTCTCTTTTTTCTATGGACTTTTCTAGACTTACAAAATCAAAATCCATCAATCTGTTTTGATTAATAATTTTTTCTAAAATTTTTGTATATTCTTGTCCAGTTTCTGCATAATTATCTAATGTTTTTGTTAAAGCTAATCCTCTAATTTTTTTATTCTTTTTTCTTAATTCATATCGTTTCTCTCTAAATTGCTTATAACTCTTATGGGTATTAAGATTTTTTTTATAAGACTTTACTGAAGCTCGTAATATTGGAAATCGTAAAATTTTATGTTTTTTTGATTTGTCTTTAAGTAAAGGTTCTATACCCTTTCCTGTCCAAGTCCACTGCCCAAAAATTGCATTGCCCTCTAAAGCAAATCTTGATGTTCCCCAACCACTTTCTTTGGCCGCCTGTGCTAAAGCTATTGATACAGGTATCATGTCCATTCGATTTTTTAATTCTTCAACGCTTCCTTTTTTAACTTTGTATTCTAAAAACTTTTGTCTTAACCATTGTTTTTCATCATCAGTAGTAATTTTTCTTTTAGTTATCTTATTTAGTTTAAACCTATCGTCTAAAATTTTTTCATTTTCTGCTACTATAAGTGGCAAAACAATTTTTATAAAAGTTTCTTTCTTAAGTTTTACGCTTTGAATTTCATCTAAATCTTTAGGGAATTGAGTAAAATAAATTGGTTTTACCTTTTTTTCAAATCTCACTTTTTTCAAATCATATTCTACATCATCAAATAAGTTTAAAACTGTTTGAGTCTTTAGGTTTAAATCTGGTAAAATTACCTCTGAAACTTTTTCTCTTTTTTTAACTTCTTTTTTTGCCTTTGCTTTTAATTCTGGTTTTTCTATATCTTTATCCTTTTTTACATTAGGTTTTATTTTTTTAACTTCTTTTTTTTCATCTGTTTGATCTTTTTTTATTTTTTTATCATCTAGAACTACTAGTTCATTATTTTGATTTCCTAATTTTTTAAATGTAATAACACCAGATGAAATAATAGTAATAGTTCCAATAACTAAAAAAAAGCCTATTACCACTTTACTGGCTTTTACACTACTTACCTTGTGATTATATATTGCATTAAATATATTTGTAAAAAAATCTGTAAAAAAATTATAATAAGTTTTACCTAATTTAGGAATTATATTTAAAAAAGCTAAACCTGCTTTTCCTGATGATCTCCATAGATTTAAAAAAAAAGTTATTATGGATCTAGAGCTATCTTCTTTGAAATAACCAATTTTTCTTGACAACTTTGAAACGGTTTTAGAACTATCTTCTTTAAAATCATCAATTTTTTTTGAAACTTTAAATAATGGTTTTGTAAAATTTTCTTTAAAAAAACTAGTATTAAAATCTTTAGGAATTATAATCTTGTTTTTTCTAAGAATTAATTCTAATTGTCCAGTGGTTAAATTCTTTTTATTATTTATGTATTCTTGTACTTCTTTAACACTATAAATTTGAGCTAATTCAAGTAGTTTATCTCTATAAGATAATCTCTTTTTCATTTTTGTTATATAGCCTCCACCGAATTAACTTCTTTAACATAATGTTTTAAAAGGTTTTGAACACCTTGTTTCAATGTCATTAAAGAACTTGGACAACCCGAGCAGCTTCCCTGTAATTCAACTTTTACTATTCCATTCGAAAAAGATTTGAATTTAATGTCCCCACCATCTCTTGCTACGGCTGGTCTAATTTTTGTATCTAAAACATCAATAATCTTTTGGACAATCTCATCGCTATCATCATTAGCTTTGACTTCCTTTAATTCTTTTTTTAAAATGGGATCTTTATTTTTTTCAAAATAATTATTCAAGTGTGAAATAACCATTGGTTTTAATTCGTTCCAAGAAATGTCTTTTGTTTTTTTCACTGATAAAAAATTTTCAGCTAACAAAACTAGTTCCACTCCTTTAAATCCTAATAATTCTTTAACAAATGAATTGGATATCTTATTAATTTCTTTTTTTTGGAATTCTTCTGTTCCAGCAACAGAAATAGTCTTTTCAGACAAAAATTTTAGAGAGTCAGGGTTGGGTGTTGGTTCTGTTTGGATCATATATTTTATTTTATATTATAGTAAACCAACTTTTTCACGTATATTTTTAAGGTTCTCCTCAGCTATAATTCTAGCTTTTTCAGCACCTTTTTTTAGAATATTGGCTAAATGCGTCTTATCGCCCATCAATTTTTTGATTTCTTTTCCAACTGGACAAATTTCGCTCACTAATAGGTCTGTAAGTTTACTTTTAATGTAGGAGTATTCTTTTCCGGACATCTCTTTTAAAACGTTTTCTAAATTAGTTTTTGAAACCTCTGAGTATATATTCAATAAATTATATGCCTCTGGTTTGTTTTCTAAAGATTTTTGATTATCTGGAATCGTATCAGAGTCTGATTTTGCTTTTTTAATCTTTTTTACAATGTCTTCAGCGCTATCTTTAAGATTAATACGAGAATAATCTGACACATCAGATTTGCTCATTTTTTTTGTTCCATCTCTTAAGCTCATTACTCTTGAAATATTTTTTAGAATTAGTGGTTCGGGCAATGGGAAAAAGCCTTCACAATTAAAATCTTTGTTAAATTTCATTGCAATATCTCTAGATAACTCCAGGTGCTGTTTCTGATCTGCGCCAACAGGCACATGTGTTGCTTTGTATAACAAAATATCTGCTGCCATTAAATTGGGATAAATGTAAAGACCTACGCTAGCTTTTTCTTTCTCGGAGCCAGCTTTATCTTTAAATTGTGTCATTCTATTTAGCCAACCCATTCTTGATACACAGTTAAAAATCCAAGCTAATTCTGCATGACCTGAAATTGAAGATTGATTAAAAATAATACTTTTGGATGGATCTAATCCTGAGGCAATAAATCCGGCTGTAGTTTCTAAAATATTTTTTTTAAGTTCTTCCGGTTTTTGAAAAACTGTTATTGCATGCAAATCTACAACACAATAAATACATTCAAGTTCTTTTTGAAGTGAAACAAAATTTTTAAGTGCACCTAAATAATTACCTAAATGTAGATTACCAGTAGGTTGAACGCCGGAAAATACTAATTTTTTATTACTCATTTTAACCCGTTTTAAAATTATTTTTTTTTAATACTCCAGTTAAATAACACGATATCAAATAAACACTTGTAACAAAACAAACAATTATGACTAAATAAACAAATTTATATTTAAAGGTATATTCTAAATAACTTGAATAATGATCTAAAGTGAAAACTAATAGAAATGACATCAAAATTGTTGAAAAAATTATTTTCAAAATACTATGAGTTAAATATTTTTTAAGGAGTAAATAATTATTCATATTAAGCAAAAAAACGTAGGTTAAAACACCAACCCATGTAGATAATGATGTCGCAATAGGAATTATAATAAATCCAACTTCACTAAAAAAAGTTAAACTAACTACAATATTTACTAATACTATAAAACAGGAAATGTAGAATGGTATTTTTGTATTATTTCTTGCAAAAAAGAAATTAGATAAAATTTTTACTAATGCAAAAGCTGGAATACCATAACCGAAATATTTTAAAGCAGAGGCTGTCTTATCAATGTCTTCTAAACTGAAAGACCCGTATCCAAACAGAGCACTTACAATTTCATCTGAAGCTAAGATTAAACCTAAACTAGCTGGTATTGATAATAAAAGCGAAAGTTCAATCGATTTACTTTGTATACTAGATATCTTTGAAATATTTTTTTGTTTAAATGCTCTCGATAGAATTGGCAAAGAAACAGTACCTACTGCAACACCCGCTATTGCAAGATTAATTTGATAAATTCGATCAGCATAATACAAGTAAGATACTGCACTAGCCTCAAAAGAAGCAATGATTGTTCCTACTAAAATGTTTATCTGCGTGACGCCTGAGGACAAAATACTAGGAAGTAGTTTTTGAAAAAAAAATTTTACTTTTTTACTTAGTTTAACTCTAAATTTAAAAGATGGCTTGTAATATTTTGTAGTAAAAAATATTAAGAAAAATAATTGAATTATTCCTGCTAAAGTTACTCCATATGATAGTTGCTCGGCAAAGTTTAAATTTAAAGCATAAGAGATTAATAAACTCAATATTAAGACTAAGTTAAGAATTATTGGGGCTGCGGCTGCGGCTGCAAATTTATTATTTGAATTTAGGATTCCCGAAAAAAACGATGAAAGACTTACAAATAATAAAAAAGGAAATGTTATTCTTGTAAATTCTACAGCAAGATTAAATTTTTGAGTATTTTCAAAAAAACCAGGTGCTATTAAATAAACAATAAAAGGAGTGAATATTTCAACCATTAAAACTATAAATATTAGAGCTAAAATTAATGAACTAAAAACTTCATCTGCAAATTTTTTACCTCTTTTCTTGCTTTCTATCTTTTCTGAAGAATAACTTGGTATGAATGCCGCATTAAAAGTTCCCTCTCCAAATAATCTTCTGAATGTGTTTGGAAGTCTAAAAGCAACAAAAAAAGCATCTGCAAAGATTGATGCCCCTAAAAATATTGCAATTAATATATCTCTGAGATAGCCTAAAATTCTACTTATTAAAGTAAAAAAACTAAAAATAAATGTAGATGACAATAGGTTCATATAAATTCTAAATTAAGCCACAAATAACAAATAAATAATGCAATATTATCAGTTATATTACATACACATAATTTAAATGACAAAAAAATCAAAAATTGATCATTATTCAGATAAAGAAGCTCTTGATTTTCATATAAAAGGAAAGTCCGGCAAAATTGAGATAAGTTCCTCAAAACCACTCACAACTAAAAGAGACTTGTCACTTGCTTATTCTCCAGGCGTTGCTGCTCCAGTGAAGGAAATATCTAAAAACCCAGAACTAGCATATGACTACACAAGTAAAGGAAATTTAGTAGCAGTCATCAGTAATGGATCTGCTATTTTAGGCTTAGGTAACCTTGGATCTCTTGCTTCTAAACCAGTAATGGAAGGTAAATCTGTACTATTTAAAAGATTTGCAGACATAGACTCGATTGATATTGAAATCGATAGCAACGATAATAATTCGATAATAGAAACTATTAAAAATATTAGCGGTACATTTGGAGGTATTAATCTTGAAGATATTGCTGCACCTGATTGTTTTATAATTGAGCAAAAATTAAAAGAAGTTTTAGATATTCCTATTTTTCATGATGATCAACATGGTACAGCTATAATTACTCTAGCTGCTCTTATTAATGCTTTGGATATTTCAAAAAAGAAAATAGAAGAAGTCAAGATAGTCATTAACGGTGCGGGAGCATCAGCTCAAGCATGTACTAGTCTATTTAAAAGTTCTGGGGTAAAAAATGAAAATATTATTATGTGTGATAGCAAAGGCGTAATTTATAAAGGTAGGAAAAATATTGATCAATTTAAATCATCTTTTGCATCAGAAACTAAAATAAGAACTTTAGAAGAAGCAATGAAAGATGCAGATGTATTTTTAGGTTTATCTGCAAAAGATGTAGTTACTAAGAATATGGTAAAATCTATGGCAAAAAATCCTATTATTTTTGCATGCGCAAATCCTGATCCTGAAATTAAACCCGAGCTTATTATTGAAATAAGATCTGATGCAATAATAGCAACTGGGAGATCAGATTATCCTAATCAAGTTAATAACCTAATAGGTTTCCCTTATATTTTTAGAGGCGCGTTAGATGTTAGGGCTAAGGAGATAAATGAAGAAATGAAAGTTGCAGCTGCTAAAGCTATCGCGTTATTAGCAAGAGAGGATGTGCCGGATGAAGTTGTTTCTGCTTACGGGGGTGATAGACCAAAGTATGGAAAAGAATATATTATTCCTTCAACTTTTGATCCTAGATTAATTAGTGTGATACCTTTAGCTGTTGCCAAAGCAGCTATAAAAACTGGAGTGGCTAGGAAAAAAATTGAAGACTTTGAAAATTATAAAGATCAATTAACAAACCGTTTAGATCCTTCAATGTCTTTAATGCAGGGAATAAATGCAAAAGTAAGAAAAAATCCAAAAAGAGTTATATTTGCTGAAGGAGAAGACGAAAATATGTTAAAGGCGGCAATTGAATTTAAGAAAAATAAGCTAGGCACTCCAATATTAATTGGAACTGAAAAAAGAATTAAAGAACAATTGAAAAAAATAGGATTAGATGAAAATCATAAAATTGAGATAGTCAATTCAACAGATAAAACAAAAAGAGAGAAATACGTTAAACATCTATATACAAAACTACAAAGAGAAGGTCAGTTAGAAAGAGATGTCGATCGTTTAGTCAGAAATGATCGTATTGCATGGGGATCATCAATGATAGCATGTAAAGATGCTGATGCTATGGTGACAGGCAATATTAGACATTACGCTGCTTCTATTAATAAACTTAAAAAAGTAGTTGATCCAAGACCAGGTGAAGCAATTTTTGGAATGACTATGATAAATGCAAAAGGAAAGACTATTCTTGTTGCTGATACAAATGTACAAGACTTTCCATCTGCAGAAAGATTAGTAGTTGTTTCTAAATCTTGCGTGAGAGTTGCCAGATTATTTGGTTTTGATCCAAAAGTTGCTTTTCTCTCTCATTCGACTTTTGGAAATCCAGTTTCCAAAAATACAAAACATGTGAGGGATGCTATAAATTTTTTAAAAAAAGAAAAAGTTGATTTTGATTTTGATGGAGAAATGCAGCCAGATGTGGCCTTAAACCCAATTTACCAAGAAACATATCCTTTCTCTAAAATTGTTGGAAGAGCAAATATTTTAATCATGCCAGCATTACATAGTGCAGCGATTTCAACAAAGTTAATGAAGGTATATGGTGGCGCGAAATTGATTGGTCCTCTTTTAATAGGCCTGGGCCAACCTATTGAAGTTGCTCCCTTAAGGTCAAGTACTTCTGATATTTTAAATTTAGCCTCTATAGCTGCTTATTCAGCTGACATAATTGATTACTCAAATTAAAGTTTACTTCTGCTTAAATCAGAAGCTAAATAAATTGATGGTATAATTTCTTCCACATCATATATTTTGTTAGCTTCTTTCATAACTTCTTTTTTTTCGTCTTTGTCCATAGCAATGCCAAAAATATATATAGTTTTATTAATAGTTTCTAAAGTATAATTTCTTGATTTGGTTTTTTTATTAAATATTAAGGCTGATCTAAGTTGACTTGTAATTAATATATCTTTTGCAGTGCTCTTAAAGTTGCTCTGTCCTTTTATTGTTATTGCGTTTTTTACTGATCTAACTCCTTTTGTTTCCCACGCAAGCTTTGTAATAATGATTTTATCTTCTGGATCATCTACTTTGCCTGATAGAAAAATTCTTCCATCCAAAACTTCAGATTGAATGGTTAAAAAATATTTTTTATCAGTAAGCGCGAGTCTAGCCGTTAAATTTTTTTGCATTATAGTATCATCAATTTGCATGCCAATTGTTCTAGGATCAAAAGTTATGTCTACACCAGTTCCAAATCGTGTAACAGAGGTGCAAGAAACAAATAGAAAAATTATGCTAAAACTAAGAATTTTCTTTATCATTTTTAATTTTTAAACAAATTTGGTAAATCTTTTTTTTATTAATTTTTTCAGTTTTAAACAATAATTCCACTACATCTCTTAAACTATATTTTTTAAGATATTTTTTTGCCTTTAAAATAATTTCTTCATTAATATTAATCTCATCTTTAGTTTTTTTTTCTGAAATTACAACTGTTAACTCACCTTTGATTGGAGTTTTAAACGTCTCTATTGAATCTATATTATTTCTATAGAAAAGCTCATGTAATTTAGTAATTTCTTTAGCTATTAAAATCTTTCTGCCAAAAAAATATTTTTTAAATTTTTGAAGATACAAATTAAGCTTTTTCGAAGGAATAAAAAAAATAATGGAAAAATTTATATTTTTGAGAGAAGATAATACTTTTTCTATTTGATTTTCAGTTTTTGGTAAAAATCCATAAAAAAGAAATTGATCTTTAAATCCAGATACACTCATTGCTGCTGTTATAGATGATGCACCTGGGATAGGTATAATGTTAATACTGTTCTTGATGCAAGATTGAATTAACAATTTTCCAGGATCTGAAATTAAAGGAGTGCCTGCATCTGAGATCAAAGACAAAATTTTGCCTTCATTTAAATATTTTATAATTTTGTTTAGTTCTTTTTTTTCATTAAATTTATGATAAGGAATTAAGCTTTTTTTAATTTTTAAATGTCCAAGCAATTTTATAGAATGACGCGTATCCTCACATAAAATTATGTCAGAATTTTTTAATACATTAATTGCTCTTAAAGTAATATCATCAAGATTTCCTATGGGGGTAGAAACAATATATAAGCTATGAGTTAATAGTTTCATTTATGAAAAAAAAAAATTTACATTATAATAACTTATTTATTTATATTTTTTAATTCTAATCTGCTAAGTAATGAAAATAATAATTCATTAAAAATAGGTTTACTTGCTCCGTTAAGTGGTCAATATAAAGAACTTGGAAACTCAATGTTACACTCATTACAATTAGCTCTTAATGAAATTGGTGATAAGAATGTAAGCATTATACCTCAAGACTCTGGTTCTGATGATAAAAAGAAATTAAACAACGCAGTACAAGAACTTAAATCAAAAGGTGTAAATATTGTAATAGGACCAATTAATTACTCAGACTTTGATGAAGTAAAAAAGTTTAATGACATAACTTTTATATCTCCATCAAATATAAATCCACAGTTTCAACAAAATATAATAAGTATAGGAATAAGTTTCGAGTCACAAATATTTGCATTAATAAAATTTATAAAAAAACAGAAAAAAAATAAAACCGTTATTTTAATTCCAGAAAATGAATATACAAATATGATTGAAAATAAATTAGATAAGTTAGAATTTAAAAACTATAGAATATTTAAATATAATCCTGATCCAAAAGTACTTACTGGAGAAATAGAGATTTTAACAAATTATTCACAAAGAAAAAAAAATTTAACACTAAGAAAGAAATTATTTGAAGATAAGGAAGACGAACAATCAAAAAGGCAATTAGAAAAATTAGAACAAAAATATACACTTGGAGATGTCAATTTTGACTCGGTTATTATTATTGACTTTGGCAATAGCCTTAAAAGTGTTTTAACATCTTTGGTATTTACTGATGTTGACCAAAGAAAAGTATTATTTACTACGGTTAATCAATGGTTCGACGAAAGTATTTTTTATGAAAATTCAGTTAAAAAATTATATTACCCATCTGTAAATTATAAAGAGTTCAAAAAATATAAAGAGTCTTATTTTAAAACTTTTAAAAGTTTTCCTGGTGAGATTTCAATTTTAGCTTACGATGCATTGGGATTAATTTATTACGTTTGGAAAAAAAACGGAAAAATTAATTCTGTAAATGATTTTTCTTTTAAAGGGAAAATTCGGGGTAAAATAGGTACATTTAGTTTTCAAAACAAAAAAATCACTCAAGATTTAGATATTTATAAAACCCAAAATAATAAATTTATAAAATTTTAATCTTTTTTTTTAATTTTTTAAAAGCAACAGATCTGTGGTCAGTTTTTATTTTTTTTGTTTTAGACATCTGTCCAAACGTTATAGATTTAGAGAAAGGTATAAAAATTGAGTCATATCCGAATCCTTTTGTTCCTAAAATTTTATAAGAAATTGAACCTCTTATTTTGCCTAATACAGTAATAGTTTTTTTTTCAGGAATTTTGATAGCCAAGCAACTTACAAAAGTAGCAGATCGATTTTTTTTATTTTTCATTTTCTTTAATATGAAAGTCATCGCTTTAAAAAAACTTCCATATTTTTTGGCCCATCTCGCAGAATAAATTCCAGGTTTATTATTTAGAGCTTTAATACATAAACCAGAGTCATCTGAAATTACTGGATAATCTATAAATTTTGAAAAATAATTCGCTTTTAGCTTTGCATTAGCTTTAAAGGTTTTTCCAGTTTCTTTAGGGCTTTTAATTTTTAATTTTACAGGAGAAATCTTTTTAATTTTCTTAGCAATTAAATGGCTAATTTCTATAAATTTACCTTCATTATGTGTGCCGATTAATATTTTTTTCATATAAGTCTAGTAATTTAAAAATTAATTATTATATAGCAATTATCATGGATAAAGATAAACACAAAGAGAAAGAGCATAGTGATGAAAATGTTGAAAAATCTCATAGTGCCTTTAAACAGCCATCCAAAGATAATTTAGAAAAAGACAAAGAAATACCGAAATCTTTAGAGGAAAAACTTAAAGAGTCTGAAGATAAATTGTTAAGATCTTTGGCTGAAATCGAAAATCAAAGGCGAAGGTTTGAAAAAGAGATAAAAGATGCATTTGAGTTTGGATCATTTAATTTTGCGAAAGAAAGTTTAGCAATATTAGATAATTTACACCGTGCAAAACTAGCAATTAAAAATGACGAAGTTTTAAAAAAAAACCAAGATTTAGATAAATTTTTAGAAAATATTAATATAATTGAAAAAGATCTAATTAACATTTTTGAGAGAAATAGGATAAAGAAAATTGATACTCTAGATAAAAAATTCGACCCAAATTTACATCAAGCTATGTCAGAAATTGAAGATGGCAATAAAGAAACTGGAACCATACTGCAAGAGATTCAATCAGGTTACATGATAGGTGAAAGATTATTAAGGCCGGCACTAGTTGCTGTGGCGAAGAAAAAAGAGGAAAAAAAGGAAGAAAATAAAGGAAAAAAAGAGGATAATTAACCTTGTAGAAGGGAAAATAGCACCCATATAAGAGTCACATATAAAACATATAAAATAAAAATTATGAGCAAAGTTATAGGAATAGATTTAGGAACAACAAATTCATGCGTTGCAATCATGGATGGAACTCAAGCAAAAGTTTTGGAAAACGCAGAGGGAACTAGAACAACCCCTTCAGTTGTAGCTTTTTTGGAAAATGAGGAAAAACTTGTAGGTCAGCCTGCTAAGAGACAGGCAGTCACTAATGCGAAAGATACAATTTTTGCGTCTAAAAGATTAATTGGAAGATCTTTTGAGGATGAGACAGTAAAAAAAGATATAAACAAAGTCCCTTTTAAAATTGTAAAATCTGATAATAACGAAGCCTGGATTGAAGGAAAAGGTAAAAAATATTCTCCTTCACAAATATCTGCTTTCGTTTTACAAAAAATGAAAGAAACCGCAGAAAAATATTTGGGTCAAGCAGTCACAAAAGCTGTGATAACTGTGCCAGCTTATTTTAATGATGCTCAAAGACAAGCTACAAAAGATGCTGGCAAAATTGCTGGTTTAGAAGTTTTAAGGATTATAAACGAGCCAACTGCTGCTGCCTTAGCTTACGGATTAGATAAAAAAAATGGACAAAAAATAGCTGTTTATGATTTAGGTGGTGGTACTTTTGATGTTTCAATATTAGAAATTGGTGATGGTGTATTTGAAGTAAAATCAACAAACGGTGATACTTTTTTAGGTGGTGAAGATTTTGATGATGCTATAGTAAATTATCTTATTGACGAATTTAAAAAAGATAACGGTATAGACCTTAGAAATGACAAATTAGCATTACAAAGATTAAAAGAAGCTGCAGAAAAAGCGAAAATTGAATTATCTTCGGCTGCACAAACAGAAATAAATTTACCATTCATCACTGCGGATAAAACTGGTCCAAAACACGTAAATTTAAAACTTACAAGAGCCAAGCTAGAAGCGTTAGTAGCTGATCTTGTAGAGAGAACTTTAGAACCATGTAAAATAGCTTTAAAAGATTCCGGTTTTTCTGCTGCAGAAATTAATGAAGTAGTTTTAGTTGGAGGAATGACTAGAATGCCTAAAATTGTTGAAACAGTAAAAAATTTTTTTGGCAAAGATCCTAATAAAAGCGTTAATCCTGACGAAGTAGTTGCTATGGGCGCAGCAATTCAAGCTGGAGTATTACAAGGTGATGTCAAAGACGTTTTGCTTTTAGATGTTACCCCATTATCCCTGGGTATAGAAACATTAGGAGGCGTTTCAACTAAATTAATAGATAAAAATACAACGATACCAACAAAAAAAAGCCAAGTATTTTCTACAGCGGAAGATAATCAGCCAGCTGTTTCAATTAGAGTTTTGCAGGGAGAGAGGGAAATGGCCTCAGATAATAAAATTTTAGGCAATTTTGAATTGGTAGGAATTCCTCCAGCACCTAGAGGTACCCCTCAAATTGAGGTTACTTTTGATATAGACGCAAATGGAATAGTAAATGTATCCGCAAAAGATAAAGGTACAGGAAAAGAACAGAAAATTCAAATTCAAGCGTCAGGAGGATTAACTGAGGAAGAAATTCAAAAAATGGTTAAAGATGCTGAAGCAAATAAAGAAGCTGATAAAAAAAAGAGAGAGTCAGTTGACGCTAGAAACCAAGCAGACAGTTTAGTTTTTTCGACAGAAAAAAGTTTAAAAGAACACGGAGAAAAAATTTCAGCTGAAGAAAAAAAAATCAATAGAAACTGGAATTACAGACTTAAAAGAGTCTTTAAAAGGTACAGATGTTGAGGATATTAAGAAGAAGACTCAAAACCTGATTCAGGTGTCTATGAAGTTAGGTGAAGCAGTTTACAAAAGCCAACAAAAAACAGACGATAAAAAAGATAATTCGAAAGAAACAAAACCAGCTGACAAAGATAACGTAGTAGATGCAGATTTTGAAGATGTAAAAGAAGAGAAAGACATTAAAGAAGATAAAGAGAAAAGCGCCTAAGATAATTAATAAAGGAGACGTCCTGTGGCTAAAAGAGATTGTTATGATGTCTTAGGTGTAACTAAGTCTGCCTCAAAAGAAGAAATAAAAAAAGCCTATCGTAAACTAGCACTCAAGTATCATCCTGATAAAACTAAAGGTGATAAAACATCAGAAAATAAATTTAAAGAAGCTAGCGAAGCATACCACATACTTTCAGATGAAAAAAGGAAAGCAAATTACGATCAATTTGGTCATGCAGCATTTGAAGGAACAGGAGGAAGTGGTCAAGGATTTGGTGGATTCGACACATCTTCATTTTCAGATATATTTGAGGATTTTTTTGGTGATTTTGGAGGAGGCAGTTCATCAAGAAGAACTAGCAATAGAGGAAACGATTTAAGATATGATGTTAACATAAATCTGGAAGAAGCTTATCAAGGTTTAGAAAAAAATGTGCAATACACTACTTATAAAAAGTGTTCGTCCTGTACGGGTAGTGGTGCAGCTAAAGGTTCTAAACCAATTAAATGTAATTATTGTTCAGGTAGAGGAAAGGTGAGAACTAATCAAGGTTTTTTTACGATTCAACAAACATGTCCTCAATGTGCTGGATATGGAGAGAGTATAGGCGATCCTTGTAAAAGCTGCAGTGGAAACGGAAAAATTCAAGGAAGTGAAAATGTAACTGTCAAAATCCCAAAAGGAGTAGATGACGGAACTAGAATAAGACTGTCCGGTAAAGGAGAAGCTGGCACAAAAGGAGGGGCCAATGGAGATCTTTATCTTTTTATTTCTATTGACAATCACAGTATTTTTAAAAGATCAGAAGAAAATTTATATTACGAACTTCCAGTTTCCATTTCTAATGCGTCCTTAGGAACTACAGTGGAAGTTCCTTCTATCGATGGAGGAAAATCAAAGATTAAAATTCCATCCGGCACACAACATGGAAAACAATTTAGGTTAAAAGGAAAAGGAATGCCTGTTTTGAGAAGAAATATATTTGGAGATCTTTATATTAGAATTGTAACTCAAGTTCCTACATCCCTTACAAAGAGACAAAAAGAAATATTAGAAGAGTTCAACACAATAGAGACAAATAAACCTGATCCTGTAATCAAAAATTTTTTTGAAAAAGCCAAAAAGTTTTGGAAAGGATCATAGCCGAGATGGAAATAGATCAAATAATGTCAGCAGTTTTTTTAATTGCAGTGCTAGCTTTAATCTTACCAGGATTTTTATCTTCAAATAATCAAATTAAACAATTTATGAAAAATTTATCTATTTGGACTATAATTGTACTTATTATTATTGTAATCATTTATCTAATTACACAATGAAAAAAATCAATATAACTATTACTGGATGCATGGGAAAAATGGGGCAGAAACTTATTAAGTCCTCTAGATCAAATAAAGAGTTTAATTTAGTATCTTTAACAGAGAGCACGAAAATTAAAAAAAAAATAAGTGGTATTAAACCGGAGCTTAACACTTTAAGTGCTTTTAAAAAATCTGATGTGATTATTGATTTCACTATTCCTAGTGCTACGTTAAAAGTTTTAAAAATTGCTTCAAAACAAAAAAAAAGAGTTGTAATTGGAACTACTGGTTTTACCAAAAAACAAGAAAAAATAATTAAAAATTACTCAAAAAAAATTCCTATTTTAAAAGCCGGCAACATGAGCTTAGGGGTTAACTTGATGATGTACTTAACTGAAATTGCCTCTAGATCATTAGGGAAAAAATTTTTAAGTAAGATTCATGAAGTTCACCATAAAGGAAAGAAAGATTATCCCTCTGGCACTGCTTTAATGCTTGGAGAAGGCGTTTCAACAGGAAGAAATAAAAGTTTTTACAGCATGATAGGGAAAAAATATTTAAACAAAAAATCTTTTCCTTTCAGTAATAAAATTAATTTTAATTCTATAAGAAAAGGTGGCGTTATTGGAGAGCATGAAGTCAGATTTTCTAGTGGAAAAGAAATAATTACTTTGAATCATGTGTCTTTTGATCGAGCTTTATATTCTGAAGGAGCTTTAGCTGCAGCAAAATGGTTAAAAAATAAAAGGCCTGGTCTATACTCTATGAGAGATCTTTTAAATTTTAAGTGAATAAAAAAGAAAAATCTAAGATCATTCTAAAGATCTTAAATAAAACTTATCCTAAAATTCCTATACCTTTAAACTATAAAAATATATTTACATTACTGGTATCTGTTTTACTTTCAGCTCAATGCACTGATGTAAATGTGAATAATGTTACAAAAGATATTTATCCTAAATATAATAAACCTAGACACTTTGTAAAACTTGGAAGGAAAAAAATTGAGCGATTAATAAAAAGAATTGGAATATTTAGGGTCAAAGCAAAAAGTATATTCTATCTATCTAAAACTTTAGTTAATAAGTACAAAGGTAAAGTTCCAAAAACTTATGAAGAATTAGAACAATTGCCCGGAGTGGGTCATAAGACGGCTAGCGTTGTGATGTCCCAAGGATTTGGATTTCCAGCTTTTCCAGTGGATACCCATATTCATAGGCTCGCACAGAGATGGGGCTTAACAAATGGAAAAAATGTTGTGCAAACAGAAAAGGATTTAAAAGAAATTTTTCCAAAAAAATATTGGAATAGGCTTCATTTGCAAATAATCTGGTATGGTAGAGAATATTGCAAAGCCAGAGATTGCTATGGAATAACTTGTAAAATTTGTAAAAGCTGTTATCCAAATAGAAAAAAACCGATTAAAACAAAAAAAGCATAATCTAAAAATGAAAGTTATAGGTATTGGAAACGCTATAGTAGACGTCATTTGTAAAGTTGAGGAAACTTTTTTAACCGATAACAAATTAACTAAGAGCACTATGAAGCTTGTTGATGAGAGTGAATTTAAAAAACTACTGTCAAATCTAAAAATTGAAGATACAGTGTCTGGTGGTTCAGTAGCAAATTCTATAGTGGGTCTTTCACAATTAGAAAATGAAGTTGGTTTCATTGGTAAAGTAAATGATGACGAACTTGGTGCTAAGTACGAAGAGGGATTAAAAAAAGAAAATGTAAAATATTTTTATGCAAAGAAAAAAGAGGATATTCCTACAGGAACTTGTCTAATTCTGATCACTCCTGACTCTGAAAGAACTATGGTAACTTTTCTTGGAACTGCTGGAAAAATTAGCGACGACGACTTAGACATTAGCGCCATTAAAAAAAGTGAGATTTTGTTTTTGGAAGGTTATTTGTGGGATGAAGGAGAGCCTAAAAGAGCTTTTGAAAAGGCAATTAATTGCTCAAATAAAGTTGCGATGTCATTATCAGACTTATTTTGTGTTGAAAGACATAAGCCTCATTTTTTAGAATTAGTTAAAAATAAACTAGATATTACTTTTGCAAATGAACAAGAAATTATGTCCTTAATTGAAGCAAAAAATTTTGATGATGTTATTAAATTTGCTAAAGAAATTAATAAATTAATTATTGTTACTCGAGGAGAAAAAGGAGCTATAGCAATTAGTAATAAAGAGATCGCTGAATGCGCAGCTAAAAAAAATCTTAAGATTAAAGACTTAACAGGAGCCGGTGATTTATTTGCTGGAGGCTTTCTCCATGGCTTTATTAATGGCAAATCTATAAAAGAAAGTTTAGAAGTCGGAACTAATATGTCTTCAAAAGTAATCCAAATAATTGGAGCTAGACTAAATTAACTTTTCCTTTTTTCTCTTAAAGCTTCCTTTTCCTTTTTTTGGTTTGATAACTCTTTTCCTATACTTTTTAGTAAATAAATCTAAAGCAATTTTATTCCTTTTTTTCACAAAGAATATCCATTTTTATTATTTAGAATAAAATTATTATCATTAAAGTTTGATTTAATTTTTTTTCTTAATCTATAAATGTGAGTTTCTACAGTATGAGTATCCGCTTCTTCTGAATATTTCCAAACTTCATTCAAAATTTTGTTCCTATTTAAAGGTTGATTATTTTGTATAAATAATTCTAATAATTGAACTTCTTTTTCAGTCAGTAAAATGAAAGACTCTTCTTTTAATAATTTTTTCTCATTTTTATTTAAAATATAATTCTTAATTTTAATTGACGAATTTTTTAAAAAACTGTTTTTTGCAATCAAATTTTCAACTGTATTATTGATTTCCTCAAATTTAATTGGTAGCGAAAACAAACTTGAAAAAAAGTTTTTATTTGATCCTCTTGAAGACGTAGCCAAAATCTTAATTTTTGTAATTTGCTTTAAATCATCGACATTTTTTTTTTCTTTTAGATAATCTTCATGGCAGATTATAACATCATATTTATTCAATAGATTAATATCTAGCCTTTTATTTGATATAGTTAAATTAAAATTCAAATAACCTTTAAGTTCGTGCAAGGAAGTGTTAAATTTATCTGAACCTAAAGACACTACATTTATTTTATGCATATATTTGTCAAAAATAAAAACCTTTACATAGACAATTATAGATTAAAATGTGCAATTGGTAAAAGAGGAATTAGTAGAAAAAAAAAAGAAGGTGATAAAATAACCCCTCAAGGTAAGTTCAAAATCAAAGCTATATTATACCGAAAAGATAGAGTTTTATTAAATAATACTAAAATTACAAAACTAGTTATAAACAAGAGAATGGGTTGGTGCGATGATCCGATGTCTATAGATTATAATAAACTTATTATCTTCCCCCAAAAATACCATGCGGAAAAACTTTATAGAAGTGATAACATTTACGACATAGTTTTAGTTTTAAATTATAATACAAGCCCAATTATAAAAAACCGAGGAAGCGCAATTTTCATACACATTGCTAAACGAAAATATGAAAGTACATTAGGGTGCGTGGCAGTCAGTAAAAAAGATTTAAAAATGATAGTAAAAAAAATTAATAAATCTACAGTTGTCCATATAAGTTAAGATCTTTCTCCGAATATTGAACTACCTATTCGTAAATGAGTAGAATTATATTTTAATGCTTCAATATAATCAGCAGACATACCGATGCTTAAGTTTTTTAAACCGAGTGAAGAATTTAATTCAGAAATGTCTTTGAAATATTTTTTTTGATTTCCATCGTTAGGCGGTATAGCCATCAAACCGATAACATCTAATTTTTTTTCTAACACACAATAATTATAAAAAGGTTCAACTTGATTGTAAGCTATACCTGACTTTTGATATTCATTTCCTAAATTCACTTGAATAAAATATTTAACAAATTTGTTAATAGAGGTTTGGCATTTGGCGAGCACATCAGCTAGTTTTTGGCTATCTAAAGAATGTATGTAATCAAAAATTTCAACTGCTTTTTTTGCCTTATTACTTTGCAGTCTACCAATCATGTGTAGCTTTATATTCTTATTTTTATTCCTTAATTCAGACCATTTTGTTGCTGCTTCCTGTACCTTGTTTTCTCCATAATGTTCGTGTCCATAATCAATCAAAGGCATTATATGATTAATTGAAAACGTCTTACTTACAGCAACAATTATTTTTTCTTTTTTATTGTCGATTTTTTTAATATTAGATTTTATTTTATTGAATCTTTCTATTATTATACTCATGTGTTTATCCGTAAAAATAAATTTTTTTTTATAGTAGAAAGTATCAGAGATATAGATTTAAAAAATATAAAAAATTCCAATAAATTCTGCATAATTTATAGATCAAAAAAAATAGCCAAAAACATAGATGAATTGATAAAATTTAGAAGAAAATGCAGAGCGTATAACATAGAGTTTTATGTTTCTAATAACATAAAATTGGTCTCGATTTTGAAAGCAGATGGTATCTATATTTCTGCCTATAATAAAGACATCAGAATTTCCCTTTTAAAAAAATCAAATTATAAAATAATAGGTTCGGCGCATAATATTAAAGAACTTAATATAAAAAAGACTCAAGGCTGTTCTAACATTATATATTCACGCCTATTTTTAACATCCTACAAATATAAGAAGGGATCTTTAGGCGTAGTAAGATTTAATCTTTTAAGTTTACTGATCAAGGAAAATTTAATTCCTTTAGGTGGAATTCGATTATCTAATTTGAATAAACTTAATATGGTAAGATGTAATTCAATTGCATTGTTATCAGAGATTAAAAAAGAACCAAAAATTTTATCAAGGTGTTTTTTTTAAATAACATTAAAATTTTCCAAAAAAAAAGGGGCGAAAATCGCCCCTTTTAATTTTGTTAACTAATCGAATTATTAGAACGCAAATGTCATTGCAATAATCGTCTCAGTTCTATCAGCATCTTGAGTGTAACTTACGTTATCGTAATCACCTCTAGCTACTGATAATGTAGCACCACCTAAAGAGTAAGCAGCTTGAATTGTATCAACACCAATATCGTATGTTGTGTTTGTGCTTGTTCTTTGGTTAGCTTCTGAATCTTCTTTTGAGTAAGATACAGACAATTGATCATTTACTGCAAATCCAATTGACATACCTGTATTGATCACGTGATCTACTGTAGCCGCACTAGCTGTTGCTATTACTGTTACAGATGACTCAGGTGATACGTAAGACTTACCATAACCTACTGTAAAGTTTCCTGCTGCGTATGTTGCACCCCAAGCACCACCTTCTTCAAGTTGGTTCTCAGTAGTTACACCATCATCGTAGTCATTTACTTCATAGTATGAAGCACTTAGCGTTAAACCATCTACTGGCTTAGTCACTAATGAGTATGCTGTTATAGAGTTAGTTGCTGCTGCACCATCGTAGTTACCACTTTGTGCATCACTTTTTGCGTTACCCCAAGCTAAAGAAGCTGTTGTATCGAAAGGAAGTGTTGGCGTGTGGTATTGAAGTGTAGCGTAACTGTCTTCTGCACTTGGGTAAGTTATACCTGTGCTTAGACCTGTGTCAGTCAATGTCGTGTAAGCTGATTGATCCCATGCATATTTTTTGTTGTTTGAACACTCAGATACACAAACTTTAATTTTACCCATATCATTTAATGTAAGGTTAATTTGCGTGTCATCGTTCAAAGCACTTCCGTCTGTTTCATCTGGATCTAATTCCATTGAGTAAGACCATGCATAACCATTATCCATCTCACCGCTTGCTGTGAAATTTAATTCGTTCGTAATACCAACACCCATCTCTGCTTGTGTTCCGTTAACGATGTTGTAAGTGGCTTTAGCTGAACCGCTAACTGTCATCTCACCTGCGTTTACAGAAAACATTAAAGATAATGAAGATACTGCAACGAATAAAGTTTTCATTATAGTTTTCATTGTTTTTCCTTTGTTATTGTTTTAATAATTAAAACTGATGAAAATTATCATTTTCCCTCATATTTTTAAGAACAAATGACGATTTTAACTGATTATTCTATAATATGTTGTAAATTTATCACACTTTTTGTATAGTTTTTCAATTAAAAATAGTATGAAAAATATGACAATTTTTTTATTTCTTTAGTCAATAAAAAGAACATATTCATACATTATGACAAAAAACTGTAAACTATTTCTATCTCTCTTAACACTATTTTTTACATTAAACTCATGCGAGGCTTTTAAGCCAAAAAAAGTTGATACAAGAGATATACCAATCCAAGGTTCAGAGAGAGCAAAAAAAAATATTAAAGAAGGAAGAGGAACTTCTATAGACAGTTTAATAAAAGGTCGAGGAGGTAGTACTAATTTTGAATTTAGTTCCTCAAATCCAATGTGGAGAGCATCACTAGAAATTTTAGATTTTCTTCCTTTAACTACAGTAGACTATTCTGGTGGAATGATCATTTCTGATTGGTACACAGGTGATGGTACTGATGAAGCAATTAAAATTGCCATTCGATTTATGTCAAATGAAATTAGAACTGACAGTTTAAAAATCATTGTACATAAAAAAAAAATGTTCACCTGATAGAAATTGCAAAACAGCTTTGTTAAAAAATTCAAAGATAAGTCAAGAATTGAGAGGAACTATTTTAAAAAAAGCTTCAGAATTGGAAAGAGAATCTAAAGGTAAGAAAAAAAGATAATATACATAAATGGAAAGAGTTAATTTTCAAGTAATTGAAAAAAAATGGCAAAAAAAATTTGCCTCGTTTAAACTGTACAATAAAAAAGGAGAAAAGTTTTATTGTTTAGAGATGTTCCCATACCCATCAGGAAAAATTCATATGGGACATGTTAGAAATTATACTATTGGAGATGTGATAGCCAGATATAAGTTCATGAAAGGGTTTAATGTTCTTCACCCCATGGGTTGGGATGCTTTTGGTTTGCCAGCAGAAAATGCAGCAAAATTAAATAATCTAAATCCAAAAAATTGGACTAAAGAAAATATTGAAACCATGAAAAATCAATTAAAAATGTTAGGGCTTTCTATTGATTGGGATTTAGAAATCTCTACTTGTGATGAAAATTATTATAAACATCAACAAGAATTATTTATTGATTTTTATAATCAAGGCATTGTCTCACGTAAAGAAACTTACGTTAATTGGGATCCTATCGAAAAGACAGTTTTAGCTAACGAGCAAGTAATTAATGGTAAAGGTTGGAGGTCAGATGCTGTTGTTGAAAGAAAAAAATTATCGCAATGGTTTTTTAATATAACAGATTTTTCTAAAGAATTATTAGATGACTTAAAAAATTTAAAAGGATGGCCTGAAAAAGTTAAATTGATGCAAAAAAACTGGATTGGTAAATCAATCGGTTGTGAAATAGATTTTAAGTTATCAGAGGATGAAAGAATTTTATCTATTTTTACAACTAGGCCGGACACTATTTTTGGGGCGAGCTTTATCGCAATATCAGTTGACCATGAAATATGCAAAAAATTTATTAATGATAAAAATTTTAAAAAATTTAAAGAGGCGTGCTCCAAAATTGGAACAACCGAAGAAGCTTTAGCTAACGCAGAAAAATTAGGTTTCAATACAGATTTATATGCTGAACATCCTTTTATTCTCGGCAAAAAAATTCCTATCTATGTAGCAAATTTTGTTTTAATGGATTATGGAAATGGAGCAATTTTTGGTTGTCCTGCTCATGATCAAAGGGATTTCGATTTTGCCAAAAAATATAAATTACCGATAATAAAAGTTGTATCAAATAAAAAGGTAAATCAAAATGGTGATGAAATGCAAGAAGCTTATACTGGAAGCGGAACTGTTATTAATTCAGAATTTTTAAACAACTTAAATATCGAAGATGGAAAAGAGAAGATTATTAAAAAAATTGAAGAAAAAAAAATAGGAAAGAAAAAAACATTATTTAGACTAAAAGACTGGGGAATTTCTAGGCAAAGGTATTGGGGTTGTCCTATACCTATGATTTATCTTGAGGATGGTTCCGTAGTTCCTGTAGAAAAAAGTGAATTGCCTATAACGTTGCCTGATGACGCAGATTTAAATGCTCAGGGTAACCCTTTAGATAAACATCCCAGCTGGAAAAAAACTACTCATAAAAAAACAGGGAAACCAGCATTAAGAGAAACTGACACTCTAGATACTTTTGTTGATTCATCTTGGTATTTCTTAAGGTTTTGTTCTCCTAATTTTAAAAAAGGACCTTTCGATAATGATAAAGTTAATTATTGGATGCCTGTGGATCAGTACATTGGAGGGATTGAACACGCAATATTACATTTGCTTTATTCACGTTTTTTTATGAAAGCAATAAAAAAAAGTGATAAAAAATTTAAGTTTTCTGAACCCTTTAATAATTTATTTACTCAAGGAATGGTATGCCACGAAACTTATCAGGATAAAGATGGAAAGTATCTTTATCCTAGTGAAATTAAAGTAATCTCGCAAAAGGAAGCAATTAAAATATCAGATCAATCTAAAGTAAAAATAGGTGCTTCCGAGTCAATGTCTAAATCAAAAAGAAACACTATTGATCCTGAAATAATGATTAAACAATATGGTGCGGATTCTGTTAGATGGTTTATCTTATCTGACAGCCCACCAGAAAAAGATGTTCAGTGGTCTGATACAGGAGTGATTTCAGCTAATAAATTTCTACAAAGAATATGGAACTTAAATCAAACAATTTTAAAAAAAGAAAATAATAAGAATTATGATTATGAGCAAGGCAAAAAATTTGAGGAACAAATTAACTTATTTATTTACAAAATTGATAACACAATAAGAAACTTTCAGTTTAATGTTGCTATAGCTAATTTTTATGAAGTTTATAGATATTTTAATGAATCTCTTAAGCTCAAAGTAAGTAAGACTATTTTACTTTCAAATATAATCAAAATAATGAAACTGATGATACCTCTTACCCCTCACCTCGCTTATGAGTGTTTAACAAATTTAAATTGCAGAGAAATTAACGATTGGCCTGAAATAAACTCTTCATTCCTTGATAAAATAAAGATTGCCTTAGTAGTTCAAGTTAATGGAAAAACAAGAGATGTTATTAAAGTTAATAAAAATTTAGAGGAAAGAGAGGTTAATAAGTTGATAACAAATACTTCTAAAGCCTATAAGCATTTAGCTGATAAGAAGGTAAAAAAAACAATCTTTGTTAAAAATAAAATAATAAACTACATTGTAGAAAATTAATGAAATATAAAATTATAAAATTTTTTCTATATTTATTCTTGGTGTTAACTACAAGCTGTGGGTTTAAGATAGTCAATGAAAAAAGTAATCAAAATTTTTCTATAACTGAAATTTATACATCAGGTGATAATAGGATAAGCTTTAAAATCAAAAATAATTTAATAGCAGATGTAGTTAAAGACAATACAAATAAAATAAAAATAGATTTAAATACACGGAAAAAAAAAATAATAAAAGAAAAGAATATTAAAAATGAGGTAACAAAATATGAAATTCAATTAAACACAAGATTATATATTTATAAAATTGATACTGGTAAAAGATTTGAAATAAGCATTAGCAATAGCGGAGATTATATAATTGGAGCGAATTATTCTAATACCTTAAGCAATGAGAAAAAACTTGTTGAAGATTTAGTAGACAATATTTCAAAAAAAATTATTAAGGAAATAAGCATTTTATTTGATGATATTTAAAAGTTACATTTTGGAGCAAAATATAGAGAATATTTTAAGTAAAAAAATTTTATTATTTTATGGTGAAAACGAAGGGCTTAAAAGAGAGTTTAAAGAAATAATCAAAATAAAATTCAATGACACTAATATATTAAGAATTTCAACTAACGAAGTTATAAAGGATAAAAATATTTTATTCAAAGAGATATTAAATAAGTCTTTATTTGAAGAAAAAAAAATTATATTTATTGATGATGTTAATGATAAATTATTAATCTTTATTGAAGAATTAATTAATGAAATTGAAGATGAGAAAATTTTTTTGTTTGGTAACATGCTTGACAAGAAATCAAAAATTAGAAGTTTTTTTGAAAAAAATAAAGATGTAGGCATCGCCCCGTGTTATAAAGATAATGAGATTTCAATTAAAAATATTATCATAAAAAAATTAGGCAAATTGAAAGGTCTAAATCAACAAATAATAAATTTAATTTCACAAAGCACTAACCTAGACAGGAATAAGGTTAATAATGAAATAGAAAAGATAAATTGTTACTTTTCTAATGGTAAAATTGATTTAGAAAATGTTGAGAAATTGCTAAATTTAAGAAACAATGATGATTTTAACTTGCTAAGAGATGAAGCTCTAAAAGGCAACAAAATTAAGACAAATACACTATTAGGTGACACAACTTTTGATACAGAAAATAATTTTTATTACCTAAATATTCTTAATCAACGAATGATTAAACTTAATGAAATAGAAAACTTAAAAAAAAGTGGAAATGAGATTGAAGATTTATTATCTATTATAAAGCCACCTATTTTTTGGAAAGATAAGCCTATTTTATTAGAACAAGCGAAAAGATGGAATAAAAAAAAGATTAATAGCGCCTTAGACCAGATTTATAAAACCGAACTTAAGATAAAAAGTACTTCTAACTTAAGAAAAGAATTATTAATAAAAAATTTAATTATTGATTTATGTAATTCTGCTAATGCTGTTTAAGCAACTTAGCTACTAATTCAAATTGTTCTAGATTTTTATATTTAATTGAAATTTTACCAGAATTGTTTCTTTTATTAGTTATTTCAACACTTAATCCCAAATTATTTTCAATTAATTCTTGTTCATTAATAATATTAGCGTCTAATTTATTTTGACCAACTTTCTGCGGCCCTTTTTTTTGACGGGATATGAACTCTACACTTCTAGCACTAAGTTTTTTTGAAACAATTTCTTCAGCTATTTCACCTGCATTACTTAAACCGATAAGCGGTCTAGCTTGTCCAGCTGAAAGACTACCTTCTTCGATCATTCCGATTACATCAAGTGGTAAAGTTAATAATCTTAAAGTATTACTAATATGACTACGACTTTTAGACATAAATTTTGCAATTTTTTCATGATCATAACCAAATTCAACAGCTAATCTTTGATACCCTTTAGCTTCTTCAATAGAATTTAAATCATCTCTTTGAATGTTTTCCACTATGGCTACTTCTAGTGCTTCACTATCGCTCAAATCCAAAATCAAGATTGGAACCTTATGTAAACCAGCTTTTTGTGATGCTAACCAACGTCTTTCGCCTGCAACTATTTCAAATCTTCCTGGGTCTCCTTTTGCTTGCCTAACCGCAATTGGTTGAATTACTCCATTTTTTTTTATCGATTTGCTTAGTTCTTCCAGCTTATCTTCATTAAAATTTAATCTAGGTTGAAATTGGTTTCTTACCAAATCACCAATGTTTGCTTCATTTTGGATACTTTTAGAGCTCTTTTTAGAAGACAAGTTTTTTTCATCACCAAATAAAGCAGATAAACCTCTACCCAACCCCTTTTTTTTTACCATTTTTATGCTGCGCTCCCTACATCAACTTTATTTTTCTCTATGAATTCATCTGCTAATTTAAAGTATGATTTGCTACCTAAACAGTTTTTATCATATACAACACAGGGCATCCCATGAGATGGCGCTTCTGATAATCGAACATTACGAGGTATTACTGTTTGATAAACTTTTTCTTTAAAAAAAGATCTAGCCTCTTTGTCAACTTGTGCTGAAAGTTTATTTCTCTTATCAAACATAGTAAGCAATATTCCTTTGACTTTAAGATCAGGATTTAAATTGACTTTAATTCTATCTATTGTTTTCACTAATTGAGTAATTCCTTCGAGAGCAAAAAATTCCGTTTGTAGTGGTACTAATAATTCTTCTGAAGCGACTAAAGCCATTATAGTAAGTAAACTTAATGATGGCGGACAATCAATAAAAATATTATCATAATCTAACGCTTTATTTAAAAGTTGCTTTTCTAACAATTCTTTTAAAACAAATGCTCTGTTAGAGTCATTTGCTGTTTCAACTTCCAATCCAGATAAATTTACATTTGAACCAATTATATCTAGATTTTTTACATCTGTTTTTTGAATAGCATTTAAAAGATTAATTTTTTTTATTAAAATATTATAAATATTTTTTTCTTCATCGTTATTTGTTTTTCCCAGACCTGTAGTAGCATTTCCCTGGGGGTCTAAATCTATGATTAGATTTCTTTGACCCAAAATGGACAGTGCTGATGCTAAATTTATAACTGTCGTTGTTTTTCCTACACCTCCTTTTTGATTTATAACCGCTATGATAGATTTTTTAATCATTATTTTTTATATCCATATTTATAAGTCTAGAATGTTTATCAGTTATGCTTTTTTCTAATTTATAACTGGATTTTAAATTTAAATATACATTATTTATTTCCTTAAAAGCGTTTTTTCCTTTTAATATTAAAAGTTTATGTGGATTCCTTACATTTTCACGTGAAATTCTCAATATTTCTGGCAATTTTCTGAAGGCTCGGCAAACGACTACGTCGGCAAAGAATTTTTCGTCGTATACGTTTTTTCTTATTTCAACATTTTTTTAATGTTAATTTTTTAATTATTTCCCTTAAGAAGGCTCTCTTAACAGGTGATTTTTCGTACAATTTCACGTGAAACGGTATGGAATCACCATATATTGCTAAAACTAAACCAGGAAAACCCGCTCCTGTACCCAAATCGACAATAACTGTCTTACTTTTTAAATTTATAAATAATAATAATTGTGCAGAATCTAAAATATGCCTATGCCATATATTCTTTTCTGTATTTTTAGATATAAGATTATACTTTTTGTTACTTTTTATGAGAAAATCATGATAAATTTCAAGCTTATCGACAGAATTATAACTAAATCCTATCTTCTTTTTAAGGATCTGTAGTACCTCTTCCTTTTGCATTAAGCTATCGATTTGAATTTTCCTCTTTTAATAGCTGACAATAATATAAGAACAGCCGCAGGGGTAACTCCATCAATCCTTAAAGCCTGACCGAGTGTTTTGGGTTTAATTTTATTAAGTTTAAATTTGATTTCATTTGATAATCCACTCATTGAATTGTAATTGATGTCATCAGGTATAAATGTAGTCTCATCTTTTTTAAAAGAGGTGATATCTCTGAGCTGTCTTTTCAAATATCCTGAATAATGAACATCGATTTCAACCTGTCTATCAGACTCTATTCCACAGTTGGGTGTAGAGGGAAATATTTGCCTTATTTTGGCCATATTCACTTTACGTTGACCCATTATTTCTAAACACGACCTTTTAACCCCATCCATCGCAATTTTAATATTATAATTTTTTGCCTCGTTAGGCGTTAGATAATTCTTTTTTAAAAAATTAGTAAGAGTAATAATATTTTTATTTTTTTCATAAAATATTTTTTTTCTAGTTGAGTTGACTAGACCCACACTAATACCTAACTCTGTTAATCTCTGGTCTGCGTTATCAGCTCTTAATGTTAATCTATATTCAGCTCTTGATGTAAACATTCTATAAGGTTCTGAAACTCCTTTAGTAATAAGATCATCAATCATCACTCCTATATAGGATGAGGATCTATCTAAAATAAACTCTTTCTTTTTTTTTATCTTTAAAGCAGCATTTATACCTGCTATTAAACCTTGAGCAGCTGCTTCCTCGTAACCCGTTGTTCCGTTAATTTGACCAGCTAAAAACAAAGAACTGATCTTTTTTGTTTCTAAAGTAGGCTTCAATTCTCTTGGATCCACATAGTCATATTCTATTGCATAACCAGCTCTTTTCATCTTAACATGCTCTAAACCCTTGATTTTAGCCAATATTTTTACCTGTATTTCCTCTGGTAAAGAAGTAGAAATCCCATTTGGATAAACAGTATTATCATTTAATCCCTCTGGTTCTAAAAATATTTGGTGTTTTTCCTTTTCTTTAAATTTAAAAATTTTATCCTCTATAGATGGACAGTATCTTGGACCTACTCCTTTAATGTTTCCTGAGTACATGGCGCTTTTAAAGATATTATCACTTATGATTTTATGAACATCATTATTTGTATAAGTCATCCCACATTTGATCTGCTTATTGTCAATTTTGTGTGTTAAAAAAGAAAAGTAGTAATGATCATCATCTGCAGGCTGCATTTCTAGATCATCATAGTTAATCGTATCTCCATCTAATCTAGGGGGAGTTCCAGTTTTTAATCTTCCAATCTGCATCTTGAATTTTGCTAATTGTTCACTTAAACCAGTAGATGGTTTTTCGTCATATCGGCCAGCTGGTATCTGAGTTTCACCTATGTGTATTAAACCATTTAAAAATGTTCCAGTAGTGAGGATCAATTCTTTGGTTCTTATTTCTTTTCCACTTTGGCAAATAAAACCTATAACTCTTTTGTTACTAAATAAAAATTTAACGACTGGATCAGCTACTACTTCCAAATTTTTATAATTTAGTAAAATTTTTTGCATATGTTCTTTATAAAGAGCTCTGTCCGACTGAGTCCTTGGACCTTGCACTGCTGGACCTCGACTCCTATTCAATAATCTAAATTGAATACCTGATTTATCTGCTACAACAGCCATTACACCATCTAAAGCGTCAATTTCTCGAACGAGATGTCCTTTTCCCAGTCCGCCAATGGCCGGATTGCATGACATTTCACCTATAGTCTCTATTTTATGTGTAAAAAGAGCTGTATTTACACCCAATCTAGCGGAAGCTGCCGCTGCCTCACATCCAGCGTGACCTCCACCAATAACTACTACATCATAGTTTTGTTTTATCATGAGGAGAATGTAAACGTCTCAATTAAGAATACAAGTGCTATTTTATTTACCTATGCAGAAATCTTTAAATATAGATCCAAGTATTTCTTCTACATCAACCTTGCCAACTATACCACCTAAATGTCTAGCGGCCATTCTTAAATCTTCTGCTGCAAGTTCTAAATCTTTGGTCTGATCTTTCTTAAGAAACTTATCTATTTCTTTTAAACAATTGTTTAATTTTATTCTATGTCTTTCTCTAGTTATTAATGCGGTGTTATTTAATGAAAATTTTTTACCTAACTTGACTTTAATCAAATTGATTAATTTGTCTATATTTTTATTGTTTTTAACTGAACCTAAAACAGTATCTACATCAAATTTATGATTTTGCTTATCTAAAATATCTGATTTATTTAAAAGAACAATAGTATCTTTATTAATCATCTTCTTTATTTCTTTATTAATTTCTTTTGTTGAATTGTCAATCACAACTATGTTTAAATCGGCTTCTTTTAATTTTCCTAGAGCCAATGAAATTCCTTTTTTTTCTATTTCATTTTTAGCTACTCTAATACCTGCTGTATCGGCAAGAATTACAGGATAACCGTCCAAATTTAAATAAGTTTCTATGATATCTCTGGTAGTACCAGCTTCATCTGAAACAATCGCAGCTTCTCTTTTTGAAAGTAAATTTAATAAAGATGATTTGCCTGCATTTACTTCGCCTGTGATTGAAACTCTAAAACCATTTCTAATTTTTTCTCCAACCTTATTATCCTCAATAATTTTAGTTATTTCTGAGTGAATTTCTTTTATAGATTTGTAAGCATCTCTTAATACCTTTTCAGGAAGATCTTCTTCGGCAAAATCAATTTTAGCTTCGATAAAAGCTAATGATTTTATTATTTTCTCTCTCAGATCATTGTAATAATTGGAAGCGTTCCCTTGAACTAGTTTTATTGCTTGTTGTCTTTGCAATTCTGTTTCTGAGTGAATAAGATCCCCTATGCTTTCTGCTTTTAGTAAGTCAATTTTATCATTTTGAAAAGCTAATTTAGTAAATTCTCCTGGCTCAGCTATTCTACAGTTTTTTTGCTCTGATAAGACGCTCAACAAGGCATTTATTACTGCATTACTACCGTGAATTTGTAATTCTCCTAGATCCTGACCAGTATAGCTATTTGGACCGGGAAACCACAACAATAAAGCCTCAGGATCTATTACATTATTGTTTTTAGGATCATAAAATTTACAAAAATTAACTTTATTCGACTTTATATTTTTTAACTTAGTCAAATTTTGACAAATCTTAAGTGAACCGTTACCAGATATCCTTACAATAGCTATTCCTGAAGGTCCTCTACCCGATGATAAGGCATAAATGTTCATTGAGTTATAATGATAAACCCCGATTAGAGATTGTTTTACTAAATTTTTTTAATGTCTCATTATTCTTAATATTTTTTATAATTATCTCTTTCAGTGGATCTAAATATTTATTTTGCTTAAAGAAACTGTGAGTAGCATCAACACCCAAGCTCATAATGAGATTTTCTGGTTTTCTACTATTATAAAAATCAGTTAAAGCATAACTATTTTTTAAAGAAATACCTAACCCTGAATAATACTTTATAATTTCTTTTAATTTTTTTATATCTCTAAGAACAAGATTAAAACCCTGACCAGCTACAGGATGTATTGTGTGTAGACCCTCGCCAAGAATTAAAATGTTTTTTTGATGATACTGTCTTCTTACTCCAAGTGATATTGGATAGGACTGAATATTGCTGATAGTAATATTTTTTTTATTTTTAAGTACTTCTAAAATTTTATTTTTAATTAAATTATCAATTTTTCCAAAATTATTTTCATAGAAATATTTCTTTACGCTCCAAACAAAAGAAAAATAATTTTTTGAAAAAGGAAGAATTGCTAACGGTCCTTTTTTTAAGAAGAACTGACTTGTATTTAAAGTCTTAAGATTATGCTTAACATAACCTGTAATAGCTATTTCTTTATAATCTTTCTTAATAGACCTAGTTTGTGTAATCTTATCATAAATTTTTGATTGTCCGCCCAAACAAAGAATAATTAAATCATAATCTTTTAATTCATCTAAGTTCTTCATATCTTTTCGAATTAATTTAATTTTATTTTTAATAATTTCTTTTAGTAAGAAACTTTTTACTTTGTCATTTTCAAAAACATACATTAGATTAGAATTTGTTTCGTATAGATTTAAAAACCTTATTCTTTCGTTATATGTCTCGTAAAAAAGTTCTATCTTTTTTGAAGGCCAGAACAATCTATCCGACAAACTAATGATATTATGTTTTATAAACTTAAAATTACTGTCCGATATGGCTGTAGTTCTTTTATCCAAGTTTTTTGATCTTTTTTTAGCTATTAAATTTACCTCTAATCCTGGCACTTTGCTTAAAACCGCTGCGGTCATTAGACCTGAAAGACCATCTCCAACAATGCATATTCTTTGTTTATTCATATAAAAATTTTTAACACTTTCATAAAAATGGTAAAAAGTACGTAAACGATTCGTAATGAATACAAACTTTTTAGATAGTTTAACAAATTTTTTGAAAAAACGAACCTTTGAATTACTAGGTTTAGTCCTAATTTTATCAAGTGTCGCACTTGCAATTGCATTTACAACATATTCTCCAGAAGATCCTTCCTTTATTTACGGAGATAGGAACTTTGAAATTCAAAATTTCTTTGGAATTTATGGAAGTAGCATTGCTGATTTTTTACTACAGAGTTTTGGTTTAGTTTCTTTTTTATTATTACTTAATTTTTTATTTTGGGGCTTAGATCTAATTATAAAAAAGGAAATAAGGAGAATAATTTTAAAATTATTTTTAGTTGTCGCTTACTTAACTGTAGGTACTGTTTTTATATATCTCACATTTGATAATTCGTTCTGGCTTATTGATAATGGTAATTCAGGTTTTGTTGGAAAAATAACTTATAACTTTATTAATACTTGGGTTCCATGGATTGATAATACATATTCAATTTATGGATTACTTTTATTGACTATATTATTTTTTTCATTTTCAACTGATATTAGTTATAAAAAAGTTTTTTCAGTTATTGTTTCACTTTTTAGAAAAAAGACAAAAGAAAACATTGAGCTTGATTCTAGCAAAATCAATGTTGAAAATCGTCTGCAAACTTTAGAGAAACCTCAACAATCTTTTTCTTTTGATACAAATGTAGAACCTCAAACAGAACAAAGTGTTGCCAGAACTAGATATAAGTTACCAGATATAAATTATTTAAACAAAAATTTAACTAAACTTAGTTCTGATGGAAATAAAAATCGTCCTGACGCAGATTTTATTGAAAAAATACTATTAGACTTTGGTATTGATGGAAAAATTAAAGCAATTAATAACGGTCCAGTAGTCAGCCTATATGAATTTGAGCCAGCGCCTGGTGTAAAAGTATCCAAAATTATTAATTTATCTGAGGATTTAGCAAGAAATACTAGCTCAACCTCAACAAGAGTATCGGTCATTCCAGGCAAAAATACTGTTGGGATCGAAATTCCAAACGAAGATAGAGAAAGCGTATCATTAAGAGAAATAATTTCATTCGACAAGTTTCAAAAAAAGGATGTAAGACTTCCTATAGCTTTGGGTAAAAGTATTTCTGGAATGCCAATTGTGGGTGATTTAACTTCGATGCCTCATCTTTTAATTGCAGGTACTACTGGTTCAGGAAAGTCTGTTTGTATTAATACAATAATCGTTTCACTGCTCTACAAACTAAGTCCTGATCTTTGTAAGTTTATTTTAATTGACCCAAAAATGTTAGAACTATCTACTTACGAAGGGATACCACATTTATTAACTCCAGTAATAACTGATGCAAAAAAAGCAACTTCGGCTTTGTCTTGGACAGTAAAGGAAATGAACAGTAGATATAAATTGATGAGTAAAGTAGGTGTGAGAAACATTGATGGTTACAATGCTAAACACAAACTTAAAATGCCGTACATTGTTGTAGTTGTTGACGAGATGTCTGATCTAATGTTGGTAGCTGGAAAGGAAATCGAAAATTATATTCAAAAATTGTCACAGATGGCTAGAGCTGCTGGAATTCACATTATTATGGCAACGCAAAGGCCAAGTGTTGATGTAATCACAGGGACAATAAAGGCAAACTTTCCGACTAGAATATCTTTCCAAGTAAGTTCTAAAATAGATAGTAGAACTATTTTAGGTGAACAAGGCGCTGAACAATTGCTGGGCAAAGGAGACATGTTATTTATGTCATCAGCAAATAGAATTGTAAGAATTCACGGCCCTTATGTTTCTGAACAGGAAATCGAAAAGATTACAAGTTCATTGAGAGCGCAAGGAGAGCCTGATTATATGGAAGAAATTACCTCTCAAGAGACGACAGAAAGTTCGTTAACTACTGGAAACGACGGTGATGAAGACGAATTATTCAACCAGGCTGTAGAAATTATTAAAGCTGAAGGGAAAGCTTCTACAAGCTTTTTGCAAAGAAAATTACAGATCGGATACAATAGAGCTGCTAGAATTATTGATATGATGGAAGAAAAGAGTATTGTCAGCAAAGCAAATCATGTTGGGAAACGTGAAGTTCTTTAAAAAAATATTCTTAGCTTCAATTTTTCTTATAATATCACCAAGCCTATCTGCTAACGAAAAAAATCAAATAATCTCTGAACTGAAAGACTTAAACTCTTTAGAATTTACTTTTAATCAACTTATTAATGACAAAACTGAAAAAGGAAGCTGTCTTTTAGAATTTCCTGGAAAATTGAAATGTAATTATTTTGATGATAAGGAAAAAGAGTTAGTTATAAATAATAAAAGATTATCGATAACACAAAAAAGATATAACAAAACTTATTATTATCCTATTTCAAAATCTCCATTCTTAAATATCCTGTATAAAGATAAACTTCTAGAAATCGTGCAATTAGGTGAATTAGAATTAACCGACGAAATAATTAAGCTTATTTATTTTGGTGAAAACGAAATAACAGTTTTTTTTGATAGAAAAAAGCTAGATCTGAAAGGTTGGGAGATTAGAGATCAATACAACAATAATATAAATTTCTCACTAAATATTGTTGCTAAAAATGATGTTTTTAAAAAAGGTACTTTTAAAGTCCCTGAAATAAATTAAGCTACAAAGTCAATTTCCTCTTCTCTGAAAATCGAAAAACCTTTTGATTTATAATTTTGCAAAGCGTGCTTATGGTCTAGACTACAAGTATGAACCCACATTCTTTCTGGATTTTTTCTAGATGCACTAGCTATAGCGTGATTTACAAGTATCGATCCAAGTTTTAAACCTCTGAATTCTTTTAATATTCCAAGGTTAATTAATTCTACTTCATTTAAACTAGGATGATATTCTTGCTCATAATATCCTACAAGATCTTCGCCTTTTTTTAGAACATGTGTTTCTAAATTATTATTCGTAACATATTTTACCCACTCGCTATCAGACCACAGTAATCTATCCCTCCAATAGTGATCTATTCCTATTTGCCTGTAAAAAAATTTATTTAAATTAAAATTATCTCTATTATCTAAAATAATTTGAAAATTTTCAGGAAGATTTAAATCGATAGTTTTTGAAAAATCTTTAATTTCTAAAAAATATCTTTTAACTCTGTCAGCCATTAGTTAACCATCTTTCCAATTTTTTCACCTGCAAAAATATGAAAATGCAAGTGAGGAACCTCTTGTCCCCCGTCACTTCCAATATTAGTTAAAGACCTATAACCTTTATCTTTTGTGCCCATTAATTCAGCAACGTGTGTAACTGCTTTATTAAGTTCTACAATTTCTTTATCTGAAGCTTTATTATTAAAGTCATCAAGATCTATATACTCTCCTTTAGGTATCACTAAAACATGTACTTTCTTCTGAGGATTTATATCATGGAAAGCTAACACATGATCGTTTTCATAGACTTTCTTGCAAGGAATTTCTCCTCTTAGTATTTTTGCAAATATATTATTTTTATCGTAACTCATTTTTGTCTTTTTTTAAGTTCATTCATAACGTCTTCAATTTTTATGTTATTAGCCTCCAAATAAACCATTAAATGATACATCACATCAGCTGCTTCGTGTATCTTATTTGAATTTTTTTCCACAGACTCTATTAATTCGCTTATTTCTTCTTTTACTTTTGAAACACTTAAGTTTTTATCATTAAGAAGTTTATTTGTATAAGATTTATCAGATGAGGAATTTTTTCTCTCTCTGATTGTTTTTATTAATTGTTCTAAGTTTTCAAACATTTTATAACCTTACCGATACATTTTTAGAATTCAAATATTCTTTAGCATCTTTGATTTTGTATTCCCCATAATGAAAAATAGATGCAGCTAAAACTGCACTAGCTCCTCCTTTAACTATACCATCATATAAGTGATCTAATGTGCCAACTCCGCCAGATGCTATGACAGGAATATTAGTGTTATTTGTAATTGCTTTTAATAAATTAACATCATAACCAGATTTGGTGCCATCTTTATCCATTGAAGTTAACAAAATTTCACCAGCTCCATTTGCTTCCACTTTTTTAGCATACTGAACAGTGTCAATACCTGTTTTGTTTCTTCCACCGTGTGTAAACACTTCCCATTTATCTTCTGAAACCTTTTTTGCATCAATCGCAACAACAATACATTGGGATCCAAATTTTTTTGAAGCTTCTTTAACAAAGTCTAAATTCTTAACAGCTGCAGTATTTATAGAAACTTTGTCAGCTCCAGCTAGTAATAAATCTGTAATATTTTGAATAGTTCTAACTCCACCACCAACTGTTAGAGGGACAAAACATTCTTTAGCTGTCTTTCTTACAATATCAATAATTGTATCCCTATTTTCATTTGATGCTGTAATATCTAAAAAACAAATTTCATCTGCTCCTCCATCGCTATAAATTTTTGCTTGTTCTACTGGATCACCAGCATCTTTTAATTCAACAAAGTTAATACCTTTGACGACTCTTCCATTTTTAACATCTAAACAAGGTATAATTCTATTTTTTAACATTTTTTCTTTTTTTTGCTTTACTCGGTAACAATCCTTTGTTGACCGCTCTTGCCCTTTCAGAAAAACCAAGTTTTTCTCCGTTTCCTATTTTACGTTTGATCGTGGATAATTTTGCGACCATCTTAATCAATCTCCTTTGCTAAATCTTCTAGCTTAATATCACCATCATAAATTGCCTTACCGACAATTATACCTTCAATTTTTTTATTATTTAAATCTTTTGCTTTCTTAATATCGTTCATTGAAGAAACACCTCCTGAAATAACAACAGGGCAATTAGAAATCTCTGCGATTTTTACTGTCTCATCAAAATTGGGGCTAGTCTTCATGCCATCTCTATTAATATCTGTGTAAATTATTCGACTCACTCCAAAGCTATTTACCTCATTAAGAAAGTCTAAAGTTTTAATACTAAGATTTTCTTTCCAGCCTGAAACAGAAAGATTTCCATCCTTTGCGTCTAATCCTAAAGCAATTTGATCTTTAAACTTTTCGCAAGATTCTCTTAAAAATTCTTTATTCTTAATAGCTCCACTCCCTAAAATTACTTTTTCCACACCGGCATCAACATACTGTTTGACGCTATCAATGGATCTTACACCACCGCCTATTTCGATTTTTAAATCATATTTACTAACTATCTCTTTGATAATGTCTAAGTTTACAGTCTTTCCAGTTAATGCGCCGTCTAAATCAACAATGTGTAAATTTTTAAAGCCATGATCTTTATATTTGCCTGCTTGATCAATAGGTGAAGTTTTATATTCAGTTTTATATTCAAAATCTCCTTTGATCAATCTCACGCATTTTTTCTCTTTTATGTCTATAGCTGGAAATATTTTCATTAAAGTTTTATAAAATTATCAATTATTTTTAATCCGGTTTTATCACTCTTCTCTGGATGAAACTGCGTTCCAAATAGATTATCTTTTTCAACAGAACACACGATTTTTGATGAATAATCTGTTGTTGCTGAGATAACCGACTTATCTTCTGGAATAAATTCATAGCTATGTACAAAATACATGTGAGATTTATTTTTAATATCTTTAAATATCTTGCTTTCTTTTTGTATCTCAATTTCATTCCACCCTATATGGGGAAGTTTAAATTTTCCATTTTGATTATCAATTTTAGAAACTTTACCAGGAATCCAACCTAGTCCTTTAGTTTCTTCTTCCTCAAAACCTATATCTGCAAACATTTGTAAACCTACGCAAATGCCTAATAAAGGTTTTTTATTTGTGATTGCAAACTCTTTTAGTGTTTCTACTAACCCATTAATGTGTTTAAGAGAGTCAACGCAGCTTTTAAACGATCCTTGTCCAGGTAAAACAATCTTATCACTAGATTTAATTTTTTTTATATCAGAAGTAACTTCTAATTTAACTTTACCTTTAGCGATCTCTGTAAAAGAGTTAATGACTGAGCTTATATTACCAGATTGGTAGTCAACAATTGTGACGTTCATCAAATTTAAATAGAGCCTTTTGTAGATGGTATTGAGTTTTTAATTCTTTTATCTATTGCTAAAGCATCTTTCAATGACCTAGCTAAACCCTTATAACATGACTCAATTTTGTGGTGACTGTTTTCACCATAAATATTTTCAATGTGTAAAGTTATTCCAGCTGATTGAGAAAATGCCTGAAAAAATTCTTTAAATAATTCCGTATCCATTTCACCAAGCTTTTCCACTGGTAAGTCTACTTTCCAAATTAAATAAGGTCTATTGGATACATCAATTGAAACTCGGCTTAATGTTTCGTCCATCGGAATGATTGTAGAAGCATATCTTACTATGCCCTTACGATTTCCTGCAGCTTTTTTAATGGCTTCTCCTATAGCTATTCCTGCATCTTCTGTGGTGTGATGTAAGTCAATATGCGTATCACCTATAGCTCTAACTTCAAGGTCTATTAAAGAGTGCTTAGAAAGTTGTTCTAGCATGTGATCCAGGAAACCAATTCCAGTTTTAATTTTATACTTTCCTTTTCCATCTAAATTGACTGCGACCGATATGCTGGTTTCTTTCGTTTTTCTAATAATTTTTGCTTTTCTTTTCATAAATTAGTGCCGATTTATCTCTGATATATATATAATTGGACATTTTATCAATAAATCTGATTTAAGTATTGAAGATCTAAAATTAATCTCCACATATAATACCATGAATACAGCTGAAAAATGGCATGGTACAACAATTGTATTATTAAGAAAAAATAACGAAACGGTGGTTGCTGGAGATGGGCAAGTTAGTTTAGGCAACACAGTTTTAAAGAGTAAAGCAAAAAAAGTTAGAAAAATTAATAGCCGGGGTGTAATCGCTGGTTTTGCAGGATCAACTGCTGATGCATTAACTTTGTTCGAGAGACTCGAGGCAAAACTTGAAAAACATGCTGGGAATTTACAAAGGGCAGCTGTTGAATTAGCGAAAGATTGGAGAAGTGACAAATTTTTAAGAAGATTGGAAGCATTAATGGCTGTGGCCGACAAAAAACACAGTTTTATAATCTCAGGAACTGGAGACGTACTAGAGCCTGAAGATGGAATAATAGGAATTGGATCAGGAGGGAATTACGCTTTAGCAGCGGCAAAAGTTTTAATAGATACAGACTTAAAAGCTGAAGAAATAGCAAGAAAGTCTATTAAAGTTGCATCTGATATATGTGTTTTTACAAATAATAATATTACTGTGGAGAAAATTTAAAATGGCAACTTCTAAAAATGTTACAAACTTAAATTTAGTTAAAAATTCAAAGAAAGAGAAATTTAAAGTAAGCGCTCTATCACCTAGAGAAATAGTTTCTGAATTAGATAGATACGTAATTGGTCAGAAAGAAGCAAAAAAAGCAGTTGCCGTTGCTTTAAGAAATAGATGGAGAAGACAAGCATTATCTGATGAAATGAGAGATGAAGTACTACCTAAAAATATTTTAATGATAGGTCCAACAGGTGTAGGTAAAACAGAGATCTCAAGAAGACTATCAAGATTAGCTGAAGCACCTTTTATAAAAGTAGAAGCAACTAGATTTACAGAAGTAGGTTATGTTGGAAGAGATGTAGAACAAATTGTAAGAGATTTAATTGAAATAGCTATAGCCATGGAGAGAGAGAAGAGAAGGAAAGAAGTTAAGGCTAAAGCAGAATTGAAAGCAGAGGATAAAGTCTTAGATGCTCTTGTAGGAAATAAAGCTAGCGTAGCTACTAGGGAAAGTTTTAGAAAAAGATTGAGAAATGGTGATCTTGACAACAACGAAATAGAGATAGAAGTGCAAGATAAAGTATCAGGTTTACAAAGCTTCGAGATACCAGGTATGCCTGGAGGAAATGTTGGAATGGTAAACTTAGGCGATATTCTTGGAAAATCAATGGGCAATAAGAAAGGTAAAAAAAAGAAGATGACTGTGAAAGAATCCCATGACATTTTGGTAGCTCAAGAGTCTGATAAAATGATCGAAGAAGAAAAAATAATAAAGGAGGCAAAAAAAGCTACCGAGGAAAATGGAATTGTTTTTTTAGATGAAATTGATAAAGTTTCAGCTAGAAGCGACAGGGTTGGAGGAGATGTTTCAAGAGAAGGGGTACAAAGAGACTTATTGCCTTTGATTGAAGGCACAACTGTAAGCACTAAACATGGTCCAATTAAAACTGATCATATTCTATTTATAGCCTCTGGAGCTTTTCAACTGGCTAAACCTTCAGATCTTCTTCCTGAATTACAAGGGAGATTACCTATAAGAGTTGAGCTAAATGCTTTAAATGAAGATGATTTCAAAAGAATATTAAAAGAACCAGATAATAGTTTAATAAAACAATACAAAGAGTTACTAAAAACAGAGAATGTAAATCTTGTATTTACAGACGACGGGATAGATATGTTGGCTAAAATTTCAGCAGAAGTTAATTCTTCTGTTGAAAATATTGGTGCTAGAAGACTACATACCATAATTGAAAAAGTTTTAGATGATATAAGTTTTAATGCTACAGATAAAGCCGGGGAAACAATTACGATAGATAAAAAGTATGTAAATGAAAACTTAGGTAATTTGGTAAAAGATACAGATTTATCAAAATTTATTTTATAACTTTTTCAGCTTTATAATCAAAGCTCCTTCTCCACCATCTTTTTGTTCAGCTTTTGATATTGAAGAAACATATTTCAGTAAATTTTCTTTTGAATTTATATATTCTGGAACAGAGAATTTTAATTTACTCAAATCTTTTGAGGCAAAGACATCCTTATCAGTGTTCGAATGCAATCCTTTACCAGTAATTATGATGATTTCTCTATAATGTTTATTTACACACGTTAAAATAATTTCTTCAACTTTTTTGTTTGCTTCATCTAAAGAATATCCATGCAAATCATATTTGAACCTTACATTAGTTTGAGGTGGATAATCTAGGTGTTCTTTGTCTATTATATCAGTTGGATTCTTAATATAACTTTTCCAAGTGTTTAAATCTTCTTTGGAAGGATGTTTCTTTTTTATCACTTACTGATTATCTCTGATAAATACCAATTAGGACCTTTTTTCAGAACATTTTTTGAGAATTTCCAGTAATCAGTTACTAGTTTTATTTTATCTGGATTACCCTCTATTATTTTCCCATTAACATCTTTTTTAACAGAAATAACTTCTGATACAAATTTTACTGATGCAAATAATTCATTTTTAATTTTTTCATATTTTTCAACACTAGAATCTTTCATTCCAATGAATGTGAATTCAGATTTTATATTTTTTTTATTTCTTTCCACAATAGCTTGTTCAAAATTATCAGCCATATCTGAAGTTAATAATGTTTTTAATTTATTTATTTCACCTGCTGCGAAAGACGTGAGAATAGACTCATATGCAACTTCGGCTCCCTTTAGAAATTGTTTTTTGTCTTGCCCTTCTAAAGTGCTAAGGTCTTTTTTAACATTTTGTATGTCACTATTTGGAACATTAAATTTTTTCTCTGCAAAAGAAGGATAAATTTTTGGCTCATGACCAGTTTTTCGACCCAAAATACTTCTTAACCTAAGTATAATAAATCCAGCTATCATGCCGAGAAGTATAATATCTATGTATCCAAAATTATTACTCATAATTTGATAAATATACATTAATAATATAATTTTGTATCAGACAAATGAACTCATTTTTTCTATTATTTATTGGATTACCTGCATTGGAAATTTTTCTTATGATTGAAATTGGAGGTAAAATTGGGGCTATAAACACTGTATCATTGATATTTCTGACAGCTATAATTGGTATTTATTTCGCAAAACGAGAGGGATTAAAAACTATAAGATCAGGGATAACAAGTTTGTACCTAAATAAAGTTCCAGTTTATGAAATAATATCAGGCGCTTCGATTGCCTTGGCAGCCTTATTTCTTATCATTCCAGGTTTTTTTACAGACACAATAGGTTTTTTAATTTTGTTTCCTTTTACAAGAAAATTATTAATCAGTTTTTTTATTAAAAAAACTAAAAAAAGAGATTCTTCAAACGTTTTAGATGGTGAGATTATTGAAGATAAAAAAGATGAATTATAAAATAATAGGACAATATATTAAAAACCTAAAATTCAACATTCCAAACTCTAAAGCTTTTTTTTTATTAAGTAAGGATATTTCAAATTATAAAATAAATATCGATATAAAGAGTAAACAAATTAAAGAAAAAATTATAGAGATTGACACAAGTATAAATTTATCTCCAATTAAAAGTAATTTTGAAATAATTGATACTAAGATAATTTATTCTACTATAATTGAGATATCAGAGAAATGTACTGATAAGTTGGAAGTTGAAAAAATTATACTCATAGACGTTCCTTCAAAAGTTTATCCAAACTTAAGAAAAACTTTTATATACATTTTTGAGAATTCTGGTTTTAAGAATGTAAATATTAAGAAAGAAGTAGATTTTAAGGAACTTTATAATAAAAGAAAGTTTCAATAAAAATTTTTTTTTATTTCTGACTTCAAATATTTTTTATGATTATTAATTTCTAAGTCAGAAATTTTGACTACCTTTTTATTATAATGATTGTTATTTACTTTGGAGGCTTGTTTATCTATAATTGAGTTTGAAAGATTAAACTTTGGTTCTTTTACATCTAAAAGATTAATGTAGACCTCCCGTAATAATTCACAGTCCAATAAAGCATTGTGTTTGGTTCTTTTTGATAAGTCTATATTAAATCTCTTACACAAAGCATCTAGAGAATTAGAGCTGCCTTGAAATTTACTTCTAGCAACTTCTAAAGAATCTATTACTTTTGACTTATCTATTGTGGATTTTTTTAATAATGACAATTCACTATTTAAAAAACTTAAATCAAAACTAGCATTATGAATAATAATTTTTTTATCTTTAATAAATTCAAGAAATTCATCTGCGATTTGATCAAAGGTTTTTTTTGTTTTTAAAAAATCCTCTGAAAACCCATGAATCTTAAATGCAGCATCGGGAACACCTCTCTGAGGGTTTATATGTTTATGAAAGACTTTATTTGTTGGAATTAAATCTTCTGTCTCGATACAAGCTACTTCTACAATTTTATGGCCTTCGTGAAATGAAAGTCCTGTTGTTTCAGTGTCCAAAAATATCTCTTTCATAATTTTTTCATTATATTTAAAAGATTCTTTTTTAAAATAGATAATGATCTGTTGTTAACAACAATATGATCGCAATGTCTTATTTTTTTGGAATCTTTAATTTGATGGTTGTTTAAAAAATCAAACATCAAAGGATCACCTTTTTTTAGAATGTATCTTTTTTTTCTTATTTGTAATTTCGATTTTATGAAGATAATTAAATCAAAGTATTTTGTAAGTTTACTTTCTACTAGTAATGGTATTTCGAGAAATAAAAGTTTTTTATTTTTATTTTTTTTTAAGAAAACTCGCATTTCTTTTCTTACTAGAGGATGTAATATTTTTTCTAATTTTTTTAGATTCGTTTTGTTGTTTAAAATTTTATCTTTAATACCCTGTTTAACACTTAGTTCTGGTAAAATTTTAAATCTTTTCTTTATTAAATTTACAAAATTTTTTTTTAAGTAAAGTTTTTTTACAACTTTATCAGCACTAAAGAGGGGTCCCTTTTTTTTAGAAATAATTTTGCTTGCTGTTGTTTTTCCAGAAGCTATAGAGCCAGTTATACCAATTCTAATCATTTTATTTTAGACATTAATAACTCGATTAAACTATCATCGATTTCAGGATTAATTTTATTCCACAAATAGAAGCTTTTTTGACCTTGGTAAATTAACATTTCTAATCCATTAAAAGTTTTTACATCAGCATTTTTTAAAAGTTTTAATGTTTTGGTTTCAAGAGGATTATAAATTGTATCAATAAACACCAAACTTTTTTTCACTTTTGCTAAATCAAAATTAAGATTAAAATCCTCTTTGCCTTTTAAACCTAAACTTGTCGCATTAATTATTAGGTCAAAATTAATTATTTCATTTTCTAAATTATCCCATTCCAAAACACTTAAGTAATTAAATTTTTTTTTAAGGAACAGAGATTTTTCTTTTGTACGATTAATAATAGAAATATTAGAAATTTTTGTTTTTCTTAAAGCAAAAATTATGGAAGGAGCTACACCTCCTGCCCCTATAACTAAAGCTTTTTTATTTTCGACATGTGAAATTTGTTTTAAATAAGCGGCTTGTATACCAAACACATCGGTATTTTCACCTATAACAGAGCTATCGTTATCTAAATAAATCGTATTGACTGAATTAGTATTTTTTGCATCGTTTACTAATTTATCTAAAAAGGGGATTATTTTTTGTTTATAAGGTAAAGTAACATTAATCCCATCTAGCTCTTTATTTCTAATTTTTTTTATAATATTTGCTAAATTTTTTTCACTTTCCTCCATTAATACATATTCTCCTTCGATGTTGTATTTTTTCAACCAATAATTATGCAGAACTGGTGAAAGTGAATGAGAAATTGGACTTCCAGTTATAGCGAATTTCTTTTTAACCATTTTATTTTATTGTCTCCAAATAGTTAATTATCTCTTTTATTGGTAAACCCATAATAGAATTCTTATCTCCTTTAATATATTCAAAAAGATTTTTTCCATGAGCCTCTACCTGATAAACACCATATGATAATAATACCTTTGTTTCTATTTTATCTAAATACTTCTCTAGATCTTTACTAGATAAATTTTTCATCTTAAGTTCAGAACTGTCTGAATAATTCCAAATCATAGATCCATTTTTTGAAATACAAACAGAACTTATCAAGTAATGTACTGAGTTGTTAAGTTTCTTAAGTATCTCCAAGGCTTCACTCCTAGATTTTGGTTTATTTATTATCTTATCATTAAATGATACTACGCTATCGGCTCCAAGAACAATACGGTCAGGATATTTGTTGCTTACTTTAATTGATTTTATCTCGGCTAAATTTTTGGAAATATCTGTTGGGCTAGCTCCTTCTGCTAATAAAGAGTTTTTTATTTGATCTTCGTCTGCGCCTGAAACCACTACTTCAGAAAGTATTTTATTTTCATCTAGGATTTTTTTTCTTACCCCGCTTTGTGAGGCTAAAATAATTTTCATTTATTCTTTTTAATTTCTAATATTTTCAAAATTGAAGCTGCTGTTTCTTCAACCGATTTTCTTGTTACATCTATAACTGGCCAATTATATCTTTTAAAAAGTTTTTTTGAACTACTTACTTCTTCTTTAATAGAAACTAGATCAGTATACTCTTTAATGTTTTTCTCCTTCATTATTGCAACTCTATTTCTCCTAATATCAGCCAGCCTTTCTGGATCGGCAACCAACCCTATAATACATGTTTTATTATTTTTCGATTTTAGTTCCTCTGGAATTTTTTGATCCAATACTAATGGTATATTTACAGTTTTAAATCCTCTATTGGCCAAATAGATTGAAGTTGGTGTTTTGCTTGTTCTGCTAACACCTAATAAAACTATGTCAGAAGACGAAACATCGTCCAGCTTCTTCCCGTCGTCATGGGACATTGTAAACTGAATAGCTTCAATCCTTTTGTAATAATCATCATCTAAAACATGTTGTGCGCTTGGTTTGTGTATTGCTTTTTGATTCAGTAATTTAGAAAAATTTAAAATTAGATTACCTAATATACCAAAACAAGGCACTTTGTTTTTATCGCTTTTATTTGATATATATTTTGCTAACTTTGTTTCGACTATAGTGTAAAGGATAATTGAATTTTGTGTGCCTTGACATTCAGTAACTATTTTATCTATTTGATTTTCTGTTCTTACAAAAGCAAATTCCTTCTTATTATACTCAAAGTTCGCAAACTGAGATTTTAAGGATTGAAAAATTCTATCAAGAGTTTCTCCTGTTGAATCGGACACAAGATATACATTGTATTTTTCGTTCATATTTCTGTTATTAACTTCTTAATAAAGCCATTTTATACATTGTTCATAAATTTAATTTAAAACAATAAACATTAACTAACAATATACTTACATTTTGTTAGATGTTCACACTATAGTTATACATTTGTTTATATTTTAAATAAATTATCAATTTTTAAGTATTTATTAATAATTTTATTAAAAGCAAAATGTATAAAAGATGTATAATTAGTTATAATACTAACTAACAATATCTACTACATATACTAAGTATACATACATAAATTTATATGAACTATCTTGAAAAAATTTTGAACGTTAGAAATAAAACTTGTAAATCAATTTGGTTTATGAGACAAGCGGGTAGATACCTTCCTGAATTTAGAAAAATAAGATCTCAAAACCAAAATTTTATTAAATTATGTTTAAACTCAAGTTTAAGTTCTGAAATCACTTTACAACCTATAAAAAGATTTGATCTTGATTATGCGATAATTTTTTCAGACATTTTAATGGTCCCTTTCGCACTTGGTCAAGAAGTTAAGTTCAATAAAAATAAAGGACCTCTTTTAAGTAAGTTTAATAAAAAAACATTCTATAAAAAAAATTTAAAGAATTTTACTAAAACACTTTCACCAATTTACAAAGCAATAAATAAAACAAGAAAAAAATTACAAAAAGAAAAACCATTAATCTCATTTGTAGGAGCGCCCTGGACTTTAATCATATATATGTTTAGTCTTAAAAAAAACAAAGATATATTTGATAAAAAAAGTTTTAAAGAAAAAAAACATGAAATAGATCAAGTATTGCCAGATGTATTAAAATTTTTATCAACCCACATTAACAACCAGATAAATGCTGGGGCAGATATAATACAAATTTTTGACTCCTGGGCTGGTTTGATCCCTGATAGACGATATCTTGAATATTGTTATAGGCCAAACCGTAAATTGGTAGAGTTTTGTAATAAAAAAAATATACCTGTTATATGTTTTCCAAAAGGTATCAAAGAAAAATATCTCGAGTTTAATAAGTTTGTTAAACCAGATGGATTAAACATAGATAAAGATATAGATCCAGTATGGGCAAAGAAAAACTTAAAAGATGTTGTTATACAAGGAGGGATGAACCCTAAATTTTTATTGGAAAATGAGGTAAAGATATATGGTGAGGCTAAAAAGTATTTGGACACCTTTAAAGATATTCCATATATTTTTAATTTGGGTCATGGTTTATTGCCTGAAACAAAACCTGAGATTTTAGAAAAGTTAATTAAATTTGTTAGAAACTATAAATGAACTTAAATCAACACCCTAATGTTAAGTTTGGTAAAACTGGAGTTTTATTAGTTAATTTAGGAACGCCAGATTCAACAAAATGGTTGGATATAAGAAAATATCTAAAAGAATTTTTATCGGACCGAAGAGTAATAGAAGTGAATCCATTTTTGTGGAAACCTATTTTAAACTTATTCATCTTAACTTTTAGGCCATCGAAAACAGCGCATGCCTATAAAAAAATATGGTTTAAAGAGTCAAATGAATCTCCTCTTCTTTTTTATACGCGATCACAAGCTACTAAACTTAAAAATAGGATAGGGAACAATGATTTAATTGTAGATTTTGCTATGAGATACGGAAACCCTAGCATCAAAAGCAAGTTAAACTTACTTAAAGAAAAAGGATGTGAAAATTTGGTGGTCTTGCCTCTTTATCCTCAATATGCTGCAGCTACTACAGCCACAGTTTGTGATGAAATTTATAGATCTTTAATGACTATGAGATGGCAACCTAGCTTGCAAATCATACCCCATTATGAAAGTGAAAAATTATATATAGATGCTTTAGTAAACAGTATTAAAAGTAAAACAAATAAAATAAGCTGGAAACCAGATTTAATTATAGCGTCTTACCACGGTATTCCAAAATCTTATTTCGACAAAGGTGATCCATATCAGTGTTATTGTCAAAAAACATCAAGACTTATAAAGGAACAGTTTACAGACCACGAAATACAAACTACTTTCCAGTCAAGATTCGGACCCCAGGAGTGGTTGCAACCTTATACAGATAAGACAATAGAAGAATTACCAAAAAAAGGAGTTAAAAATCTTTTAGTAATTTGCCCCGGTTTTTCTTCAGATTGTGTCGAGACTCTTGAAGAAATTAATATTCAGGCGAAGGAAAGTTTTATTAAAAAAGGTGGAAAAAATTTTGATTTAATTCCTTGTTTAAATGATAGCGAAGATCACATAGAATTATTCCAAACATTAATAGAAAGATATTTGGTTAAATAAAGATGAACTTATATTTATTATTTAAATCTCTACATATAATAGCTGTAATTTCTTGGATGGCCGGATTGCTATATCTTCCAAGAATATTCGTTTATCATGCAGAGACGACTGAAGCCTCACAGTCAAAAGTTTTCAAAGTTATGGAAAGAAAGCTTTACAAATATATCATGCTGCCCGCTATGATTTTATCTTGGCTTTTCGGTTTGCTTCTGATCCATTCTTTAGGATTTCAAATTTTTTCTGAGCTTTGGGTGCAGATAAAAATAGCAGCAGTTTTAATTTTAACATATTACCATTTTTATTTAGGCAGATTACTTCATCTTTTTGCCACTGATAGTAATAGCAAATCATCAAAATTTTTTAGGATAATAAATGAAATACCTACAATATTGTTAATTGTTATTGTTTTTGTTGTTGTTTTTAAGCCTTTAAATTACTCTTGAAAAATCCATAAAAACACATATATTTAAATCACTTTCCTTAAAACTATAAATATCAAATGAATCTACAAGAACTTAAGCAAAAAAATCCTGCAGAACTTATTAATGAAGCTGAAAAGTTAGGTATAGAAAATCCAAGTACTTTAAGAAAGCAAGAAATATTATTTGCTATATTAAAAAAATTAGCAGAGAAGAATGAGCAAATAACGGCTACAGGTGTATTAGAAGTTCTACAAGATGGGTTTGGATTCCTAAGGGCGATAGAGTCAAATTATCTTCCGGGACCTGACGATATTTACGTTAGCCCAAGCCAAATAAGAAAATTTGGATTACGAACTGGAGATTCTGTTGAAGGAGAAATTAGAGGTCCAAAAGATGCTGAAAGATATTTTGCATTACTTAAGGTCAATAAGATAAATTTTGATAATCCAGATAAAGGAAAAAACAAGATAGCGTTTGATAATCTTACACCGTTATACCCAAACGAAAGAATTAAATTAGAAGTAGAAGCTACAAAAGTTGAAAAGAAACCAGATAACACCGCAAGATTAATAGATTTGGTAAGTCCCATAGGAAAAGGACAAAGATCCTTAATTGTATCGCCTCCCAGAGCAGGAAAAACAATAATTCTACAAAACATAGCTCAGTCTATAACAGCAAACCACCCAGAGTGTTATTTAATGGTTTTGCTGATTGATGAAAGACCCGAAGAAGTTACAGACATGCAAAGGTCAGTAAAAGGAGAAGTTGTAGCCTCAACGTTTGATGAACCAGCCTCAAGACACGTAGCAGTAGCTGAAATGGTAATAGAAAAAGCAAAAAGATTAGTTGAACACAAAAAGGATGTTGTAATACTTTTAGATTCAATAACCAGACTTGGGAGAGCTTATAATGCAGTAATACCAAGTTCTGGGAAAGTTTTAACTGGAGGAGTAGATGCAAATGCTTTGCAAAGACCTAAAAGATTTTTTGGAGCAGCTAGAAATGTTGAAGAGGGTGGATCATTAACAATTATATCTACAGCTCTAATAGACACAGGCAGCAGAATGGATGAAGTGATTTTTGAGGAATTTAAAGGAACTGGAAATTCAGAACTAATTCTAGATAGAAAAGTCGCAGATAAACGAATTTACCCTGCTCTCGATATTACAAGATCTGGCACTAGGAGAGAAGAATTGCTATTTGAAAAAGATGATTTATCAAAAATGAATGTATTAAGAAGAATAATAAGCCCAATGGGCACTATGGACGGCATTGAATTTTTAATTTCTAAACTTAAAAACACGAAAAACAATTCTGATTTCTTTGATTCAATGAATAAATCAGCTAATTAAACTTATTGAATTGTTCTTATATTAAATTCAGTTTCATGCAAATAAAAATTCACAATATCTTGTAAATTTTTTACTTTTTCTTTTATAGAAATAGACTCCAAAAGTTTTTGTTTTTCACCGTTACCTATAGGCGCAATCATAGCTAAGGTATTTATTTTTTGTATTTTATCTAGTTTATCAAACTCTTTCCAATTTAAAACAAGTCCATTTTTTGTAAAAAACACTTTAATGGTTTTCATAAGTTCTTCTATATTAATATCGTCTAAAGCTGGTTCTAAATCTTGATCAAATTTTTTATAATCTACTTTAAACTCTCTATATAATTTAGAATTTTCAACCTCTTCTAAAACTTCAAATCTAATTAATCCTGTTAAATTAATAAGAATTCTACCATCTTCACTTTTTTGAAAGTCACTTATTTTTCCAAGACAACCAACATTAAACACTTCTTTGCCTTTTGTATTGGCTTGAATCATTCCCATTAACTTATCTTTCTGCATAATGTCATTAACTAAATCCAAATATCTTTGCTCAAAAACATTTAGTGGTAAATTAGTGTTGGGAAAATAAATTACACCTGAAAGTGGAAACACAGGTATTAAGTTAGGAAATTTTTTTTTCATAATTTATTATATTAATTTTTATTTTTAATTTGAATAAATAAAATCCTTAAATTTACACTCATTTTCTTGAATATATGACGGAAATGTGCTGTCAATCTTTATAACTTTAAAATTATGATCTCTACTGAAAAGATCTTCCCTTTTTTCAATTTTTTCCTTTATAAAATCTATATTTTTATATTCTTTGGTATTGAATTGTTGCTCTGCATAAGAATTAAATTTCTGATAAATACCTTCAGGGGATTTTACTGAACTAAAATGCCACCCACCTTCAAATATAAATTTGTCAAACTTTGGCTTATAGAACTTATAAAAAGGCCTTTTGATAGCTTTAATTTCTCTAAGCCATTGTGGATTTATAAGATATTTTTTTTTACAGATTCTAGTGCCATACCACAAAGGCATAGTAACATTTACTAAATTAAATTTGAGTAAAAAATTCTTTTGAACAAAACAACCAATTTTGCAATTATTGGTAAACTGATTTAATTTAGAAGGATTAGGTATTTCATCTAGATCAGAAACCATAATTAAATCATTTCCATCACAATCTTGATAACCTCTTTCCAAAGCTTCTCTTTGCATATTTTCTCTTCGCCATGCAGGACCCCAATTTTTTTTATAAAAAGAATTATGTCTGGGTAGATCATTTAAAAGTATATAATTTATTTTTGATTTAAATTTTGAAAATTTCTTTATATCAAATTTTGGTTTTCTTTCATTTCCAGCATGATCAATATCTGCTTCAACTATCACAAATCTATCTACATATTTAAAAAGAGTATGAAGCCGTACATCTAAAAGATGATCCTCGTCAAAATACATGAAACAATCAATTAATTTCATATTAAAAAATATTTTTATTTTTAAAAAAATAACTTATATTGCACTGTTTGATAAATTCATATTTAAATTTTTTCATATAATTATAAATATTATCTTTATTTTTGGAACTATCTAATATTTCTATACAAATCAATTTTGGTGAGTATTTATTTAAGTTTATAGTTTTAAGAACTTCAAAGTCGTGTCCCTCTAAGTCAATATTTAAAAAATCAAATCTATCTTTCACCAATTGATCAAAAGTGGTTGATATCATTATTTTTTTTTTTTTTAATCCAACGGAACTAGTCATAGAATTTACCGCGCTAAAATTATGTTCGAAATAAACAGTTTTTTTAATATCGCTTTCATTACTAATTAAAGCACATTTATTTTCATCCTTACTCCTTACAATATTAAACATATCTATGGAGGTCTCATTTAAATCTATATTTATTCCCCGCCAACCTTTTTTATATAATAAATAAGTATTATTGTACTTCATAGGATGAAAAGCTCCTAAATCAACAAACTTTCCATAAGTTTTTTCCTTAAAAAAATCTGCTAGAAAATAATCTTCTTTGAATTGAGAATAATTTTTCTTTCTATAAAAAAATTTATATCTAAAAAATAAATGATAATATAAGTAAAACTTATATAAAAATGTTCCTCGACGTAATTTTTCTTTAATCATTAATATAAACTAAGAAATTTATAAATTTAATATTGCTTGTTTTTATATTTATGTCTAGTTATAATCTTTTTTTTGCGGGCATAGCTCAGTGGTAGAGCGTCTCGTTGCCAACGATATCTACAAAAAACTCATTTCTTGCAAATCCACTAGGTTTAACAACATTATTACTTAATATAAAATATTTACTATTTGTTGCAAGTGATAGCATAGGGATAGACTTTAGTTAATAAAAAATTTAAATTTAAATAAATTTTAACGCTTATTTTTTAAATGAAAAAATATATATTATCATTTTCATTAATTTGGCTTTTAGCCGTAGGCTACTTAACTTGGTATAATGGGCTTAAATCGCCTGGCAGGTATAAGGGTTTTAACTGGGAAGAATGGCTTTGGTTTGGGTTGATCCCATTAATTTCAATCTATTTATTTTATTTTATTTGGAACCCAGACTCATTTAAAAGATTAATAAAAGATATTAAAGAACTTTTCTAATGGAGCTGATTATTTACTCACCAAATTTAGAAGTATATATAAATGATAGCATTGTTTTTGTAGATTATTTTATAGATCAAGTACTACATATTTATTCTAGATTTAATATTAGTGAAATCTTTTAATTTTGATTGAAATATTTATAATATTACTAGGTTTAATTTTTGGAAGTTTTGCAAATGTTTGTATACATAGACTTCCATTAGATTTAGACATAGTAAAAGATAGATCTCATTGCCCAAAGTGTAAAAAAAAGATAGCTTGGCACGATAATATACCATTACTATCCTCTTTAATACTTAGTTTTAAATGTAGAACTTGCAAAAAAAAAATATCTAAACAGTATTTTATTGTTGAGCTTCTTACAGGTTTAGCTTTTATGTTTTTTTATAAAACACTAGGACCTAGTTTTGACTTTGTTTTAATTTGTATAATTTTTATAATTTTACTAATTATATTTTTTATAGATCTAAAACATTATATTATTCCAGATAGTTTAAATTTTTCCTTAATTTTGATAGGTATTACTAAAAATTTTACCACGCAAGACTTTTTAAAATTAAATTATAACTTACCTGATAGTTTATTAGGAGGTGCACTTGGATATCTAATAATCTGGTTAATTATTTTTATTTATAAGAAGATAAGAAATAAAGAAGCTATGGGATTAGGTGACGCTAAACTTTTATCAGCATTTGGATTTTTATTAGGTGTAAACTCAATCTTTATTATATTATTTGTAGCATCAGTTCTTGGATTGTTATTTGTATTACCATCTTTGTTATTTAAAAATAGATCAACAGGCTCAATTATTCCCTTTGGCCCATTTATAATATTAGCAGCGGTATTAGAATATTTTTTTAATCTTCAGCAATATATGGTTTTAAACTAGTCTAATTGTCTCCAACCATCGATGATAATTTTATCATCACTCTTTTCGGATTTTGATTTAATAATTGCTAAATTATCCTTGGATTTAATATCACTATCCTTGGAAACCTCTCCTGAAATTCCAACGACAATATTATCATCTAAAATCTTAATTTCAGAACTTACACCCGATCCTATTCTTCTAAAAGTAGCATCTCCACATGTTGAGCTACTACTATATTTAAGAGCGTTACCTGCATCACAAATTTTTGCAGCATCCAATGGTTCATAAATTGGAAAATAAACTAGATCATTATCAATACTTGGTTTTGCTGTAACTTTCTTAGAGTTATCTAAGTCTTTGTACCAACCCAAGTCATTATCTGTAGGACAATTATTCTCACCAGTTTTACATTGACTTACATCACCAGTTGGTAAAACTGGTTTATAGTTTGGAAAATCTTTGTCTTTGATGCCGTATAATCTATTTTTAATATTTGTGTTTTTTGTTTGTAATCTATGTTTATTACCAGTTCCAAAATATAACCATAACTTATCTTCATTAATTGTAGGTACTACGGAGTGATAAATATATCTCCCATTTGATGAATTCGACTCAGCATCAAACAGTACTGTTTGATCAAACATATTTCCATTGTCTGTAGCATTAATTTTCGTAATTTTTCCCTCTAGGTCAGCTGCATAAATCATAGCACCATGGTAGTTTGCTTTTTGCGTTGAGT